>JBIKQC010000003.1:0-27279 GCA_044349855.1 Saprospira sp. | reverse complement strand
TTCTTTAAAGACCTTTACAGTATCAAAATACGCAGAAAAAACTGCAGTTAAACTTTGTTCACTGTATTGCTGAATGTGCAGTCCGCTGCATATCAGCGGTCCGTCTTCAGCGAAGGTGGCAATAATTAAATGTCCGCCGTATTTAATATGATCAGCCGCAATTTTGATATAATGCGCTACCGATAAGGGTTCTGTAAGAAAGTGGAAGACTGCTCTGTCATGCCAAAGATCGTATTTTTTTGTTGGGATATAACTGCTGATATCAGCTTCAATCCAATTGACTTTTGCGGACTCATCTCCTATCCTGATCTGTGCTTTTTCCAAGGCTCTTTTGGAAATATCAAGAACCGATAAATTCTCGAAGCCATGTGTGAGCAGATTGTCAATCAACAGGCTATCTCCGCCGCCAATATCTATAATAGAACATTCTTTTGGTAAATTGAGCATTTCAATAAGCGCCAAAGAAGTTGCAGGTGTGGGTTGATACCAATTTACTTCCTTCAGATTTTTGGTATTGTATATATTTTCCCAGTGTGATTTCATGATCGAAGATTAAAGAGGAAAGATTAAAGAGGAAAGCCTGTTAGCAAAAAGATGGATTTAGCCCTCGTAGCAGCACCATACTTTGCCGCTTATTAAGTGGTATAAAAGATAAAAGAATAAGTCAATGAAAGGGTATCTCATATCTGACATCTCCTATCTAAAAAAACTGACTGTCTAAAAAAACCGCAAACTAAATCTAATCAGTTTGCGGTTTCAAAAATACGCTTTATTCTATAATCGAAATGTGATAATAATCAATTGATATTAATCTTCTTTCTCTCTACTTTCAGCATAAGGTCCGGATTCGAAACGGGCAACCATTTCTTTGGCCAGATTCAGATAGTCTTCCGCTCCATTGGAGTTTCCGGAATATTCAAAAATATCTTTATGCTGTGATGGTGCCTCAGCCAATGCTACATTTTCGCGGATCATGGAATCAAATACCTTGTCACCAAAAAATTTCTTGATGGTTTGAAGGATATCGCGGTTCAAAACTTTACGGTTGTCATACATAGTAGCAATTACACCGCCGATCTGCAATTTTTTATTGAGACGGAAACGCACTTTATCTGTAATCTGTTTGATTTTTGCCAAACCCTGAAGGGCAAGAAACTCAGTCTGCATAGGCACTACCACATAATTGCTGGAAGTGAGCGCATTCAGAGTCAAAAGACCCAGTGATGGTGGACAGTCGATAATAATATAATCATATTCTTCTTGCAAGGGTACAAAAAGTTCCTGCAGGATGTATTCGCGACCGGCCTCATTGATCAGTTCCATCTCCGCACCCGAAAGGTCCAAAGAAGAAGAAACTACATCCAATCCTTCCTTGACGGCATAAGGTTGAATTTCTGCTTCACCGCGCATGTTTTCATAAATAGTTACTTTTTGACGCGGAATACCCAGTGAAACGGTAAGATTTGCCTGTGGATCGAGGTCAACCAGCAATACTTTTTTGCCTAGTTTAACCAATGCAGCACCTATATTAATAGCCGAAGTAGTTTTGCCAACTCCCCCTTTATGGTTTAAAAGTGAAATGATAATGCTCATAATTATTATAAAAAGATAAAGCTGAACCGAAGGACCGCGCAGCGAACCGAAGGACCACGAAGTGAAAGATAAAAGATAAAAGGACAGTAACTTGAAAACAATTACTGATTTATTCCAAATCAAATTGTCCGAAGTCCAAAATTAGTAAAATTTATTAAAATATACCAAGAAAAACAATCAAGGCTTTTACTTTAGCGTTGAATTTAGAACTGCACTAAAAAAACTGCCATGCGTTTATATTTGATTTTCTTTGTTTTAATAGCCAATACCGCGCTTTACAGCCAATCATTTATCCTGAATCAGTTTTTTCAGCCAAGTCTGACTGTCAATGGAGAATTTACTTTGGACAATACAAAAAATGCTGACAACTGGTCCTTGGGCCGACTGAATGCCAATTTGATTGTGCCGGTAAAAAGCAAATTGGATGTAAAAATGAATTTGTTGGATATTTTCAGTATCAAATCACTTAGCGATGTAAAAGACATTGCCAAAATAAAAGCTTATCAGATTTTCTGGACATTCAAACCACAGGTAAGTGCTGTGCGCTTCCGCCCCATTTTCCCAAAACAGAGTCCTTTTGCCGACAGTATCAATTTAGCCTACGGTGTACAGACCGGAGTGACAGGCCTTCACCTGCTTAGTAAACTCCGAATTTTATTTTACAGCGTAAATATTGGAGTTCAGGAAGAATTAAGAAGTATCCCCAAAATTCGTCCTTACGGAAATACCATTCTCGGTGTCGTCAACTTCGACAGAATTCTGTTTTACTGGTATTATGGCATCGCGATAGGGGCTTCCGAAGGTCAGCGCTGGCCGGTGATGGCTGTTCCTTTTATCGGTGTGGATCTGCATTTGGCCAAAAAATTCTGGTGGAACATCACCCTTCCGGTTCAAACCCGATTTGAATGGAAGCCCAGCCGATTTGTAAAGTTGGATGCCGTGGCAGGATTGGGATCTTACAGCTGGGGATTTGGCAGTCCCGATAATATAGGAGGTTATTCCAGACATTATCTCTCAGGATATCAGTTCAGAACAGGGCTCGCTATCAATCTGAAAACAAAAAGGGGTACCAAATTCTATTTGGAAGGCGGCTATATGCCTTTCCGCGGTTTCCGCTTCGATGCAGGCAGAACAAACCGACCTTTTGAAAATCCCGCTGATTTAAAACCTGCACCCTATTTTGCATTTTCCATCTACTATGGATTTAAAAAATCATTGTTGGGCAGTACAGTGGAGAATTTTCTAAATTTCTAATGGGCTTTTAACCCAAATCCGTTATTAGAAATTCTATTCGCTTCGCGGAGCCTTCGGGTTCCAAGCCTAAATTGCTGTGAAACTAAGCACTTACTCGTTTTTTTGGGCTTTGAACCGAAGGACCGTGAAACGAAATAGGGGTAACTATTTATAGAGCTCGCTGTGCTCGGTTCTTCACCCCAAAAAACTCCGTGAGTACTTATTTTCTTTGCCCTTTAAGCTTTCATCACGAACTCTAATGACGGATCTGGGTTTAAAAATTCTTCTGAAAGTGGACTCTTTTCTGATAAAATAGAAATGAGCTTGCAGAGGTTTATTTTTGAAATTACTTCAAAATATTTTGAAGGTACTTGTCAATTTTCTCGGGCCTGTCAATTGGAGAAAAGCGTTTCAAAGGTTTTCCGTTGGCATCGATGAGAAATTTTGTAAAGTTCCATTTTATGCCGCTGCCCAAAAATCCGCTCAATTTACTTTTAAGGAATTTGTAGATAGGATGGGCTTTTGTTCCATTTACTTCAATTTTGGAAAACATTGGAAAACTGACACCGTAATTGATCATACAGCCTTCAGAAATAGATTTTTCGTCTCCCGGTTCCTGATTACCGAACTGATTGCAGGGAAAACCAAGTATAACCAATCCCTGATCTTTGTATTTTTTGTAAAGGGCTTCCAATCCCTCGAATTGAGGTGTCAGTCCGCATTTGCTGGCTGTGTTTACCACGAGCACTGTTTTTCCTTTATACATTTCCATAGCAACGGTTTTTCCCTGTAGACAGACTGCTTCAAAACCGTAAAAATTTTCATTAGACATTTGTATTATTATTTTAAATTAGGTTAATGAAATTTGTTAAATATTGTCTGACTAATTATTTTCGACGCGCTTTTTATTCAAAAATCCGGTTGACCAAAGCGCCCAAATAATGAGCAAGGGCTGAAAAAGCAATCGGTTAAAACGCGCTGCATCGGTATTTAGTCCGAAGGCATCGACCTGATTTATATATTGCGAAATATTGCCCGGAAAAATTAATACAAAAAACAAGGCGGTTAAGAGTCCGGCCTGAATTTTATATTTCTGTAAAAAAACAAGAAAAGTGCCCAATGCAATTTCTACGAAACCGGACAGGAGTACCACCAAATCAGCATTCATGGGTAACCATTCCGGCACCTGTGCCTGAAATTCAATCCGTGCAAAGGTCAAATGTCCTATTCCCGCAAAGAGTAATGCAGCGCCCAACAAAATTCTCAGTACCGATTTAATTAAAGTGTCGGTTTTAATCTTAGTTTCTGTTGTCATAATTCATTTGATTATCATCTGTGCATATATCGTTAACGATGTAATTTTAAAAAGGTTTATACCTATCTGCTTTTTGCAATTTATTCATGTATATTTCGATAAGAAGCAGTAGCTTTAAAAAAATACCCTATATTAGAGTATTGGCAAAATACAATTGAAAAGCATGAAAATCAATTTTAAAAAACTGCAGCAACTTATCATTGAAAAAATTAAAGCCGAAGAAAATATAGTATTAAAGGCTCATGAAGTTAAATTTCAAGTGGAACCGAACTATACCCTAAGCGACAATCGAATAACTTTCAGAATACTTATCTTTGGACAGGAGTTTTTACATGGCTATGCTGACCATAACAATTCTGAATCGGATTTAATTTCTGATTGCTTTTCCAGATTGCACGATTATGGAACAGATTCCGTAAAATGGCATATTTGGAGTTTGAAAATTTTGGATCTTGAGTTACGTTATGAATATCAATTCGATAAAATCAGTGACTTTTTATATGACAATATTCCCGATTTGAAACCAAGAGACATTTCTATTCAGATCAGTGATATTTCAGGTGAGGAAACAGATGAAAATGGTTTTCCAAAATATGGATTTTATATAGCGTACCCGGACAAGACCATAGAAATAGAATTTGATATATATAACTACGATTATCAGTTACTGGAATCCTTTATTGAAAAGTTTTAAAGTAAAAAACAAAGGCAAATAAGTATTTCAAATGAAAGATTTTAAAAACAAAGTGGCTGTTGTCACGGGCGCCGGAGGAAGCGGTATCGGCAATGCACTGGTGAGGGCCTTAGCTCAGGCAGGTGCGCATGTTGCATTTTGCGATATTGTCAATTTAGAAAAAACGCTGGAGGATATTAAAAACTGCCCGGTTCAGGTATATTCGGAAGTAGTGGATATTGGTAACAAAGAGGCCGTAAATAAATTTGCTGCCAATGTTTTGGGAAAATTCGGTCACATCGATATCCTGATCAACAATGCAGGAATTGCTACCGGCGACCGCAAGTATGAGGAAATGACTGACGAGGATTTTGAAAAAATAACAGATGTGAATTATTGGGGCGTAATACGCAGTACAAAGGCGTTTTATCCCAGTCTGATTTCAAGACCGGAGTCTGCAATTGTAAATATTTCCAGTACTCAGGGCATTTTGGCTGCACCTTTTATGGTTTCTTACTGCACAACCAAATTTGCTGTGAGGGGTTTTTCCGATTCCTTGCGCGTGGAACATCAGATCAGAAATATCAAAAATCTAACAGTGCATACCGTTCATCCGGGCGCTGTAGCCACAAATATTTCACTGAATGCCGAACATCAGGGAGAAAAAACGAAGGCATTTCATGAACTCCTGCAGAAACGTGGTGTTAAACCAGAAAAGGCGGCTGCTGTTATTCTGAATGGCATTCGTAAAAAACGAAGTCGGATTTTTATTAGTGATGGTCGGGTTCAGGATATTCTGGCCAGACTTTTCCCGAGTGCTTTACACCGAATAATTAAATTTGTAATGGAAAATCAGAAATTGAGCTGAGATTTTAGTAAAACATATCAGATTAGGTGAAACTTCTAAACGATACATATTAATTTATTATTTACATATAATTAATACTATATATTAAAACACTTAACAAACTTATTTTTATTACCTTTGATTTAAACAATAATTTTTCATATTTAAATTACTAAATTATGTTACTTCGTTTTTGTTTATTTTTTCTGGCAACTTTTCTATCAATTTCTTGTCAGGAAAACGTAAAAGATTCAGAAAAAAGTACTAAATCCGAGTTTCAATGGAAGTACGGCACATTGAATGATGAAATGGATGGAGGTAAAACTTATTATGCTAGTATCAAATCAAAAAATAAAGCAGAATTTGATTTTCCATATGAAGGAGGTTCATATCTTTTTTTTAAATATTCTAAAGAGAAAGAGAATGAATCTGTATTTCTTAGAATTACTAAGGGACAATTCTCTATTGGTTTAGGCGACTTAAATCATGTAAGGATAAGATTTGATGATGAAGAACCTATGAATTTCAAATATATTGATTCTGACAAATTAGAGTTTATTTTACTTAAAGATTTTAAACCAATTAGCGGCAAGTTAAAAACTGCAAAAAAAATGAAGATTGAAGCTTCATTCTATGGTGCAATTAAAATATTTGATTTTGATATTGAAGGGTTTTCTGAAGAGGAAATGAAAAAAGCAAAATAAATTAAATTAAGGTTATCCAATTTCAAGGATACCCTTTTTTTTATTTGAAAATAAATAATTTAAGATTAGCTGCTGTAAAATATGCAAAAAACAAATCCATAAATTTAAATGCAATATTAATATATCTTTATCTGTAATCCAAAATGCCTTCAACAGAAAAATTTGATCTTATTATCATCGGCGCCGGACTTTCCGGTATAGGTGCAGCCTATCACATCATGGACAAGTGTCCCGATAAATCCCTGGCCATTCTTGAGGCGAGAGCAGGCATGGGCGGCACCTGGGATCTGTTTAAATACCCCGGTATCCGCTCCGATTCAGACATGTACACCCTTGGCTTTTCCTTCAATCCCTGGGTAGACCCAAAATCTATTGCTGATGGGCCTTCTATCCTGCAATATATCAAAGATACAGCTGCCAAATTCGGTATTGACAAAAAGATCAAATATAGCCACAAAGTGCAGGATGCTTCTTGGTCGGACGAAAGTCGGGAATGGACCCTAACAATAAAAAACGACGATAGTGAAACGACGATGAAATGCCGATTCCTATTCTGTTGCAGCGGATATTACGATTATGCGGCCGGTTATGAACCTGAATTTCCGAACAGTGCAGCTTTCGGCGGTACAATTGTTCATCCCCAAAAATGGGATACTGCCCTAAATTATGACAATAAAAAAGTAGTCATCATCGGCAGCGGAGCAACAGCGGTGACCCTTGTGCCCGAAATGGCCAAAACTGCAGAAAAAGTCACTATGCTGCAGCGATCGCCAACCTATGTCATGTCATTGCCTCGCAGAGACAAAACGGCCAATTTTCTAAACAGGATCCTGCCATCCAAATGGGCCTACAGCTTGATCCGTTGGAAAAACATCCTGGTTTCTCTGGCATTTTATCAGGCTTCCCGCAGATGGCCAAAAAAAATCAAGGAATATATTCTAAAAAAGGCAAAACTGCAATTGAGCGAAAATTACGATATGAAACATTTTGAGCCCGACTACAATCCCTGGGACCAACGGCTTTGTATTGTACCGAGCGGAGATTTATTCAAATCCATCAAAAGCGCTAAGGCTGAGGTGGTCACTGATACGATTGATCATTTTACCGAAAAAGGAATTCTACTAAAATCGGGAAAAGAACTTGAAGCAGACATAATCGTTACCGCTACAGGTCTGAAAGTTCAGCTATTGGGCGGAATGACCCTGCATGTGAATGGTAAAATTGCCGAGCCAAAGGATATACACTGTTACAAAGGCGTGATGTTCAGCGGCATTCCCAATTTTGCTGTAGCAATTGGCTATACCAATGCTTCCTGGACACTGAAATGCGATTTGAGCTGTCAGTATGTAACTAGGATTCTGAATTACATGCAAAAGCATAAATACGCAGTCTGTACACCCAAATTTGACAGCAGTCAATTTGGGTCCGAGCCTTTACTGGATTTTGATGCCGGATATATTAAAAGAGCCGCCGGGGTATTGCCCATGCAGGGTTCAAAAGCACCATGGAAAGTATATCAGAACTATATTTTGGATATGTTTACACTGAAATATTCAAAGGCAACGGATCGTTTTCTGGAGTTTAGAAAATAAGTGAATTATGCTTATAAATTCCATAAAAACTGCCTGTCTGATCCTGACCCTGCAGTTGGTTCATCCCAACGGAAAATGGCTTTTGAATGCAAACTATACCGAGAGCAGCCTCAGTGTTTATCGAATTACAGAGATGGGCCAAAATGACATCGCTGTTCAGCGGGAACACTCTTTTTTATTGCTCAGCAACGGGTTTGATTAATTTTTTTTATATTTTTACTTTATCATAAAACAAATATTTCATTAAGTCTATGGCATAGTACGTTATTCACAAAAAAGGCTTTTTCTATACCGACGAGTCCTTCGAAGAAGAGAAAGGTTTGTTAGGGAAGATTGTGAAAATTTTCGACAATATGGAGGAGGCGAAAGCTGCAAAAATCGAAGCTGATATAAAATCGCTGCAAAAGCTGAAAGATAATAATGCGGTAGATTTTTTCTTTCATGCCGAAAACTACGACGCTGTTTATCAGCAAATGGAGGATTATTACAAATCTGAATTTAATCAGACCATAAAAGATAAATATTATTTCGATTTCCCTTCAAAAATATCGAAAGATCAGGCACAAAAACTATTGGAAATCCTGCAGCTTTCTTTTCACGATATTGTAGAATACGGTGATGAGATAACATTAAATCCCAAAGATTTTAAGTTGGACGAGGAAGAACTTTGTCAATTTTAACATGAATGCAGTCATACACGCACAAATTTCCGTAAAAAGAAGAGGCGGCTGTATCGAAGATTATCTTCCGATACATGATTTCATGGATTGCACCAAAGAACTTTGCAGCGATAACAGACACCGGATTCTGCACACAATGTGGGGAATAAAAAGGGTGATCGTACCAATTTTCGGGCATAGCCTTGTCAACAGCAGCGGTAAAACAGTGAATATAAAGGACCTCTGCGAACAGGATCATATTCTGCCGGATTATCAGAACCGCTTTATTCCAACACTTTCAGATTTTGTGAATGCAATAGATTCCAAAATTATCGAAAATATTAATTTTGAAGATTTTGCAAAATCTTATGAAAATGATAAGGATCTGATGGAATTGCTCCTCTCTCCACTGAGTAATACCGGAAAAAAATCAGCTTTGCTCCTTACACACAATTCCTGGTTTATCAATGAAATTGTGCCTAAAATCTTCAATCGTAAGCCCGAAATTAAAAACTTTGACATAAGTCCCTCATTGCTTTTCGACAATATGAATTTTAAAATTTGGATGGACAACGGCTCGGCCTACCCGGAAAGCAGCAAACTGACAGTCGGTAAAATTGTGGGTTGAGTAAAATTGGCTGTCTAGTTATTCCAACATATTTATATTGTTCTGCAAACAATCTGTTTGATTTTCTTGTTAAAAGTTTAACTAAGGTTTACAGAGAATTTTATAAATTTCCGAATAGAAGAAGAAGCTTCTTTGTCCTATACAATTTCATTGGTTGAATTAGGAATTGTAAAACCCTAAACATCCGTTATTTTATTTTAAAACTCATAAATTGGAGTTGCCATCGGCAACTCCAGTCTTATTATGTACTATTTCTGCATTATGAGAATTTGGGGAATTTACTGCTATAGAGACTTTATTATTTAAAATATATCAGATGAAAATTGTAGCCAGTCTAAGACAAGCCAGTAAGGAATATAAAACCGGCGATACCGTTATAAATGCCTTGTATCCTACTACTTTTGATTTTCACCAACAGGAATTGACTTTGATTATTGGGCCATCAGGTTCGGGAAAAACGACCTTACTATCACTTTTGGGCTGTGTGATATTTCCCACCAACGGTGAAGTTTATATCAACAATAATCTTATTAATGATTTGAGTCAAAGAAAGTTGGCAGATATGCGCTTGAAAAACATAGGCTTTGTTTTTCAAAGTTTCAATTTGCTGGCACCATTGAACGCTCTTGAAAATGTAATGCAACCGCTTATTTTGATGGGCTTGGGTAGGGCTGAAGCAAGACGCAGGGCTGAAGATGCTTTGAACAAAGTAAATATGGGCGACCGCATGAAAAATTTACCGAGGGCTTTGAGCGGTGGACAGCAACAACGTGTTGCGATTGCAAGAGCATTAGTGACCAATCCCTTGCTGATGCTTTGTGATGAGCCAACTGCTTCTTTGGATATTAAAAGTGTGAGCATTGTAATGGCAGAATTGAAAGCACTCTCGGATGCCGGTAAATCGGTTGTGGTAGTTACGCATGATTTGCGCCTCCGACCCTATGCTGATCGCATAATTTATGTAAATAATGGTGTTGCATCTGAAACGGAGCCCGAGGAAGATGCACTACATTAAACAGATGAAGCACTTTCCTAAGAAGTTTGCAATCTTCAAAAAACGCATAATTTTCAATTATTAAAACAGTCAAAATATCATATTTTATGCAATATCTTATCCTAACTATTTTGGCCGCTGCTCTGCTTGTGAGCTGTGCTGCCAATGAGGAAAGCAAAAAAGGTAATCAGCCCGAAACTATTGTTCCTGCTAAATTGGTGGTTAAGGAAATTGTGGGTATTGGGAAAATAGAACCTGAAAATGAAATTATCAATCTTGCCGCTACCTCGGGTGGAATCGTCAAGGAAGTCTTCAAAAATGATGGAAGCGAAGTAAAGGAAGGTGACATCCTATTAAAATTGGATGATGATTTGGAACAAATTCGTATGGAACAGGTCAAAAGTCAGATGAAAACACAGCAACTTCAGATTGAATCGGACTTGATTTCCATTAAAGATACCGAGTTAAAAATTGCCAATAAGAAAAAATTGCTGCTGTCGACCCAAGCCCTTGTCAAAAAAGGGGCAGAGACAACTCAAATTCTCGACGATTTGGAAACAGAGGTTAGTAGCCTTAGCATTAGCATTGAAAAAGGTAAATCGGCAGTTTCCCTTTCGCAAAGCAGGTTGAATGAATTGCAACAGCAGCTGAATTTGCTCCAATCCGAAGCCAATAAAAAGGTGCTGCGCTCTCCATATCAAGGTATCATTTTGGACATGCAAGCAAAAAAGGGCTCAGCAATCAGCCAATATCAGAACTTTGCAGAATTTGCCCCAAAGGGTAAAAATATTATTCGTGCCGAGGTTGATGAAATGTTTTGTGACCAACTCAAAATTGGACAGGCCGTACAAATCCGTTTGGTAGGTTCCGACAAAAATATTGCAACCGGTGAAATTATTATGCTTTCTCCATACCTCAAACGCAAATCGCTGTTTTCTGAAAAAGCCAGTGATCAGGAAGACCGCCGCGTCCGCGAAATCAAAATTACCATCAATGGCGACGCTGAACTGATTATCAACACAAAAGTAGAATGTGTTATCATAAAATAATGTAATGCAACATTTTCTATTTTTTAAAAAACATAACAATGATAGGAACAGCATTAAAATTCATGCGTTACGACAAAGCCAAGAGCATAGGTATTCTTATCGGAATCGTTATCAGTATTTTCCTTATCGGTCAACAGATTGGAATTCTTAGTTTTTTGACAGGTTTGATGGGGGGATTGGTCGAAAGTTCGAGACAGGATATCGGGCAAATTTGGGTAGTAGACAATATTACACAAAATGCCAACGAACTTGCAATGCTCGATGAACGCTTGGTTCGTGAAATAAGAACAATCGAGGGAGTACAAAATACATACCCTGTAGTTGCAGCCAATGCAATGGTGAAATTTGCCAATGGCAAATCAGCCCCAGTACTTATTATTGGGAGTGAAGCTCCTACCTTTGTGGCCGGCCCCAAGGATTCAAAAATAAACGAAGGCAGCCTGATAAACCTCGCTGAAGAAAATGCAGTATCCGCAGAGTTTTATGATGAGTCCACATTCAGCAATTCGGTGGCTATCGGCAATCGGGTAGAAATTAACGGAAAGGCCGCTTACATAAAATTACAGACCAAGAATGCCCGAGGATTTTCGGGCTCATTTTTCTATACTACTCTATCGAAAGCAAGGTTTTATACCAATTTTCCGGAAACAAAAGTCAATGCAATTGCGGTACAGGTAAAACCGGGCTACAGCGTAAAACAGGTAGTAGCCAACATAAACGATGCAATTTACGGCATAAAAGCCTGGGATTCTGAAGACTTAAAAAACACCACCATCCGTTTCATCACCATTTCTTCCAATATTGGTACCAGCGTTGGCTCTTTGGTTGTATTTGCTATTATCAGCGGGTTTTTCATAATTGGACTGACCCTCTATTCTGCTACCCTGGACCGTATCAAAGACTATGGCACACTAAAGGCAATTGGTGCACGAAATGCTTATGTGCGCAACCTAATTTTGACACAATCCTTTTTATTTGCCTTATTTGGCTTCGGATTGGCCTTTCTCTTATTGGAAGGGTTCAGGTCGGGGGTAGCGAATGCCGGGCTTGTATTCAGTTATTCCTACCTAGAAATTTTGGGGCTTTTCCTAGTCACTGTTTTCATTTCTGTCGGCGGATCTCTTTTCGCAATTTGGAAAATCAATAGTCTTGAACCTGCTTCTGTTTTCAGAGGATAAAAATCGAATCCATGAAAAATATTATATTCATAATCATCATAGCTTTTATTGCTTTCACAGGTCAAGCGCAATCTATTCAATTGCAAGAATGTATAGCTGCGGCAATTAACAATAGAGCCACGATACAGTCGGCTAAAACGGAATTGATGATTGCCAATTTACAAAAGTCGGAAGCATTGAGCAGATACATTCCACAGGTTTCCATCAATTATGAATACCGCTACAATCCAATTATACAAAGTCAAGTTGTTCCTGTTGGGCAATTCAAACCAACGCCTGATAATGAAACGAGGGCGATTCAATTCGGAACGAATTGGCAACAAAACATTGGTCTCAATGTCACGCAACCTATTTTGGATTTTTCCATCAAAAGTCGTGTCGAAGAAAGCAAAATCAATGAAAGGCTAAAAAATATGGATATAAGCATCGCTACTGATGAGCTAAAAGTAGAAGTATTGAAATCGTTTGCAAATATCTATCAACTACGTGAGGCTATTAGCAATGCAGGAGTCGACACGCTCCGCACCTTTGCTTCAATTGTCATGATAAGTAATAAGTTTAGCGAGGGTCGTGTGCTAAAAACAGATGTCAATAAATCAATTTTGAACCATAATAATGCTCTTGCTAACTTTCGCTTAGCCTTGTCTGCATTGGTGAAAGAGAAAATTTATCTCAGCTTTTTGACGGGCCTGAGTTTGGAGCGATTACTAAATAATGATTTTGATTTTCAACATCTATTGAATAGTAGTTTACTCAATAACATCGATCGGATTTCGATAGATTCGATTGCGCGTATTCAACAATTGAACAATAAAGAAGCCTTAGTCCGCGAACAAATCAAGTCGGAAAACCGGAAATATCTGCCATCTATTAACTTTCAGGGTTATTTGGGGGCAAATCAGTTTTCTGATAAGTTCAATCCTTTTTTAAGCAATAGTTGGTTCGGAAGCAGTTATTTGGGTTTATCAGCGAAAATGCCATTTTTATTAGGCGAATCAAAAAAGAATCATATTCAGCAATTTGAGTTGCAATCAAAAATTATAGGCAGCAATAGAATTGAATTGGAAGATCAGGTGAATAGAGATTTTTTACACTTGAATCATGAAATTGAAGAAATAAAAGAACAAATCGCCATCATAGCGCAAAATGTGGCCTTGATGACCGAAAATGTACAGCTTTTCCAGGATAGATTCTCAGCAGGGCAGTTTAATGCCAATGAATTGAACTTGCAGGAAATTGATTTACAAAAGGAGAAAAATATTTTGCTGGAGAAAAAGGCTCAACTGACTAAAAAAGAAATTGACCGCATACATGTTTCGGGCAATTTGGGGGCTTTTCTAAAAGCGTTGAACTGATAAATTCCGCTTTTGCTTTTTCAGCTTATCTGCGTAATCAATCTTCAAACAAATTTCTAATATAAATTATGGCTAAACCCAATATCTTCGAACTGAAATTTGCCACCCTGATGAGTCTGATTACCACTTTTTTTGTGACTTTAGTGGTAGTGTTGGTCAATATGGGTTATAAAGAAGGTTTCTTTTTTGTTTGGATGCGTTCCTGGTTTATAGCTTTTGTTTTGGTTGGGCTTTCCATTCTTTTTGTTGCACCGGAAATTAGAAAATTTTTAACCAAAAGGAATTAATCTAAACTGTTCGAAGATTGATCAAACTCCTTTTTAAATGAGATTTATTTGAAAAGATATATCAAAGGTTTGGTTAAGCGATATTATGAGTTATCTCTCAAATAAGAAAAAATAAAAACTTACATCAGTTTAAACTCTACTCTGCGGTTTCTTTGTCTGCCTTCAGGGGTATTGTTATCGGATATAGGTAAGGTACTGCCAAAGCCTTCCGTACTGATTCGATCTTTGGCTATGCCTTTGCTGATGAGGTAATTTCCGACGGAATTGGCCCGACGGGAGGAGAGTCCCAGATTATAACTTTTGTTGCCAATGTTATCGGTATGACCGGAGATCTGTATTTTAAATTTTTCTTTCTTAAGGATTGCAATAAGCTTATCCAATTCCGCAAAGGAAGCAGTTTTCAGATCGGCTTTGTCGTATTCAAAATAGACATGTTCCAAAATAAAGCTGGTATTTGTTTCTACCTTCCCAGTAAAAATTTCTGTTTTCTTCTCCTCTACTTTTTTGGTAAAAAAGCTCTGGAAAAATGTTGGAAGCCCCAATTGGCCTTCAGCCGTCAATTCTACACCTTCCAAAGAGAAAAGACAGTCGACGCCTAATTTTTCGGGATTATGAATCACACCCAATTTCTTTTTGTTGTATTGGGTGAAGTAAATTTTTCTGTCTGGACCCAATTGCAGTGCACCCAACCAGCTTTTATCGGGAGTGGATCCGACAATAAGTTCAGAAGCCTGTATCTTTTCCGGAGATCCGGCCTGAAGATTATACTGATAAATTTTTCCTGTCCCTGCTGCAGAGCCGTAGAAAACAGAGCCGTCCGGAGAAAATTCTACTCCATAAGGATAAGACAATGCCGGCAGTTTCAGCGTTATAGGATTTGATAATTTTCCGCTTTCGTTGTCAAAATCAAAAAGCTCAAAAAGTTGAGCATCCTCAAGTGCCAAGGCAATTTGAGAACCATCCGGCGAAGCCTTCATATAACCCTGATAATTGAGGGTACTGCCATTGATTTTTGAATGAGGCGTACCTGTTTCAGAGATTACCGGATTTGGTTCAATGCCCTTTTCTGTCAGGAGGTAGGCCAAAAAGCTTGCGTTTTCCACATCATGAGCAATAACCCAGATATCTTTATTGTTGCGATGTCTGACAGCGGTGAGTTTTTCAGTAACAGGAGCTTTTAGCTTTATATTTTTCTGAGTGAGCTCGCCTATTCCATCTTCCTTTTTCAGATCGATAATTGAGTAACAAAGTCCGTTTTGTTCCCCGATATCATCTAAGGTAAAAAGATAATAAATACCGTCTTTAGCCGGAAGTACAACGCCGGATGAAGTTGAGGAAGGATTTCCCAATAATCCCTCGCCTCCTTTCATCAGCACATGTTTTTTATTCCAAACGGAAATACCGTCGGTATAAAAAAGTATCTCGCCATTTTCGTTGCAAATCGTTGCACAGCCCTCTTCAGTGTTGAGTTGGCCGTTGGTGAGTGCCTTAGGCTTACCGATATAAGTCTGTTTTTTAATGGAATCGTATTCCATAAAGGTAACACCGGCCTTTTTGCCGAAATACCAACTCGCACTTTCTTTTTGGGCCTGTATTTGAGTCACTGTATAATTGAGCAAAAACAATAGCAAGAGCCTATTCATTGTGTTTGTTTTTTGTTGAAATCTAAAAATTTATGCTAAATCAAATAGAACTTCAATAAATTGGTTCTATGCCCTTTTGGCTTTATATAGCTCACTCGTCTTTGGGACAAGATAGGTTCGCTTTGCGTAGCCTTGGTTCATTGCAAACACTAATGACAGATATGGTTTTAACGCTTGATTAGCATTAAAAAGGAATAGTTACAGATCGCTTCCATCTATAATACTGTTATTGAGCGCAAATATAACCAACCCGGCTACATTTTTGGCACCTGTTTTTTCCAGAAGATTTCGTTTGTGTGCATCAACTGTACGCTTGCTGATAAAAAGTTTGTCGGCAATTTCCTGATTTGAAAACTCCTTTATAATAAGAACCAATACTTCTTTTTCGCGATCGGTAAGGGGTATTGTCGGCTCAAATTTTGACTTTTTCTTTTTATTACTTAATGGTGAAGCAAGACTGTTCATAACAGTATGTAAAACATCTGAACTGTAATAAGGCATTCCATTATATACAGAGATTATTCCCTGTTTTATTTCCTGCTCAGTGGAATTTTTGAGCAGATAGCCAACTGCCCCAGCTTTGAGCATTTCTTTTATATGCTGATTTTCAGCAAGCATCGTCAAGGCCAATACCTTTATATTGGGGTATAATTCAGTGATTTTTGCAGTGCATTCAATCCCGTCCATCACATCCATATTAATGTCCATGAGCACAACATCAGCAGTAACATTTTTAATAATGAGCAACGCATCAGCGCCATTTCCTGCTTCACCCACAACTTCAAAGCGATTATCTTCTTCAATATGAGCTTTAATCCCATCACGGATTAGCTTATGGTCATCGACCAAAATAACTTTTATTGCTTTCATACTTGTCTCATAACTTTATTACCGGCAATAACGGGGAAACCGATTAAAAAAGTGATAAATATATAACATTAAAAACTAAAAAGAGCTTTAAAATAAAAACGATTAAATAAAATTCTAAAAATTAAAAGCGTTTATATTGGAATTTCAATCATAACGCTTGTACCGTGCCCTTTTTTGCTTTCTATTGTAAAAACCCCCGAGACAGAGTGTGTTCTGTTTCGCATGCTGTTAACTCCAAAAAAATCACCACTTTCATCTGTTGTAAAGCCAATGCCATTATCCTCAATAGTAAGAATAATTACATCTGTATATTTCATTAGTTGAATTGTGACAATATTAGCCCCTGAATGTTTTAATATATTTGTTATTGCTTCCTGAGTTACTCTAAAAAGAGCCAATTCAATTTTTGAAGCTAATCTTTCTCCATTTAGGTTATCATAAAACTGAAAGCCAATATCTTCGCAAAGCCTTTCTATTAGGCTCTGAACAGCAAGTACAAATCCATAATCACTGATAGCTTTTGGCATAAGTGTATGTGCAAGATGCCTACTTTCCTGAATTGCCTGACCAAGATAATGAACCGCATTGGCCAATTTAGTCTGATTTCTTGCTGAAAGTGCGCCAATTTCTTTTTTTACAGATTCAAGATTTAGTGAAACTGCCATCAATATTTGGCCGAGATTATCATGAAGTTCTTTGGCCATTCGGGTACGTTCTCGGTCTTCTGTTTCCAAAACTGAAGCAACAATAAGATCTTCACTCTGTTTCTTTTCAATAAGCATACCCAGCTGTATTCCAAGTGCATCTATTAGGATTCGCTCTGTAACTAGGAATGGCCCTTCATCAGCATGTTGGCTCTCCTCTATATAATTGACTTTAATCAATCCTGCCTCTTCATCATTTATGATAATTGGCGCCTGCAACATACAGAGATTATCAAAAAATCCTTCGCTTTTCCATTCTTTATTACCTAAAGATAAGCAGACTTCACAAATTTTAGGGAATTGCCAACCTTGAGGAATAATATACAGAGAACTCACCATTAGTTCATCAAGAGTATCTTTTTTGTTACTGTTTGAAAGTCGTGCCAAATCAAACAGACAGTTGAGCTGTTTATTTTTCTCCGAGAGGTTATTGACAAGCTCTTCAATCCTTTCTTCATAACGGATACGTTCCGTAATATCACGAATAACAGTATATCTCAAATGTTCTCCCTCAATTTCAATATTACTTTCCCAAAGTTCAGTAATGAATATTTCACCATTGCGTTTACAAAAAAGAATTCTATCCAATTTTGAAGAATTATCCTGTGAAATATTTCTCAATTGAATTAAATCTGCATCATTATGAACAAGGTCTTGAATGCCAAGTCCAATAAGTTCACCCTCTATCCGGTCGAATAACCTGCAGGCAGCTTCATTGACTTCCAGAATTTCTCCTTCTTTATGAATTATGATGCCTTCTTTTGTCGCTTCTGCAAAAAATTTATACTTGCGATTACTTTCTATAAGCTTGCGTTGTGCTTCTACTGTTTTTGTAATATATTTAAGTAACTGATACTGATATATTTCACCGTCCATTAAAAGAAAGTCTTCATAGTATTCCGCAATAAAAACCTCCCCATTTGATTTTATCAAAGGCAGCACCATCTTATCAAATTCATTATAATAATAAGGGAATTCAATGCCCTTGGTCTGCATTTCCTGAAAGAGTCTCTGCAAAATAAAATTCCTAACTTGAGTAATATCCAAATCTTCAACATAATCAATTTCAGCTGTTATTCTGCCGATCATGTCAGTTATTTCAAAAGCCAGCGCTTTGTCTTTAGGTAGCATAATATTCAATGAATTAAAGCTCTTTACATCTTCTTCTTTTAAATGAAAAAGTTCCTGAAATGCTTTATTTGCTTCTTTGAGTATGCCGCCTTTATGTATAGAAATTGCCTCTTGAGTTGTATCGGCAAAGAGTTTGTATTTATTGCTGCTTTCTCTCAGATTTAATTGGGCCTCATACTGTGCCGTGATGTCACGCATAACATCATAGCGCAGCTTTCGTCCTTCAACATAAAATATGCTTTCACGATATTGCAGATATTGTTTTTTACCGTTGGATTCAGTAAAAAAGAAGCCTTCGCTCACTATATTTGACTGGTAAGTTGCCTCCAGTTTATCTTTAGTGAGTTGATATTGTTTTATAGTTTCTGGTGTCAGCAGTTCAAAAGTATGCAAACCTATCATCTCTGCTTCAGTCATGTTATACAGTACACATGCAGCCCGGTTCACTTCAACAATATTTCCATTATCATGAACAATTATCATTTCATCGGTAATATCAGAGAGTCTTTTGTACTTACGGTGACTTTGCTCCAGTTTGCGCTGCGCCTCTTTTTCCTCTGTGACATCACGAATGACAATATATCGATACTGTTTGCCCTGCAAATCAATTTCATTGCTCCAAAGTTTTATATCGAGTACTTTCCCACTACTGTGATATACTTTGTAAGTATCATTTCTGTTATTTTCAAAGTTGAGCTCATTTTCTTTCCAATTTTGAATATTTTTGGGGATTTCGTCGGAAATCAATAAAGAACTAACAGATTTACCTATTAAATCTTCTTCCTTCCTGCCCAAAATTTCACAAAAGCGTGGGCTGACCTCTACGATAACTCCGTTGTCATGAATAAAAATACCTTCACTGGATCCATTTATCAGGCTTCGATACTTTTCATTACTGTCCAAAAGTTTCTGACGGGCATGCACTTCCTTGCTGATATCTCTGAATACAACACAACGCACCGATTCCCCATCTAAAATTATAGTATTGGCCTTTACAGTTACAAATATCTTATCCCCGTTCTTGGTTTTAAACCACATGATATTTTCATAACTATTTTCCGGGTTATTTTTTAATTGTAAAATTAGATTTTCTATGGCAGGATCATTACCAGCGGTCATGATTTCTGACATTACTTCCTTTCCGACAATTTGATCGGCACTGTAACCGAACATATCGCAAAAAGTTTTGTTAACTTCTATTGTGATATAGTTTTTATGAATCAGAATGGCTTCTGAAGTGTAATCCAGTATTGTTTTGTACTTGTTTTCATTCTTTTGCGGCAGTGTTGGAATATAATCCGGAAGTATTGACAAGACACATTCACAATGCGCCGGCAAATTGGTATTCCAAACAATATTACCCTGCTCATGCACTGCAGCGTAGCTGCCATTTTTAAGTAAAATCCTGTAGACCAGCGAATAAGAAACTTTTTCTGAAACTGCTTTTTTAATTGCATTGCTTAGATTTTCAAAATCATCTTCGTGCAACCATTTTGAAAAACCTTTTTTTGATTTTGATACAAATTGCTTTCTTTCATACCCAAACGGAAAATCCCCTCCACCCTCCAGTGAAATTAGTATCCAAGGTGCTTCAATCTGTCTTTTGCAGACAAAAAAATTAAAATTTATATCATTTAACAGATCGTATTTTTTCATACAATCGGGATGTTTTATAACATTATGGAATTGTTTATTAAAACTTCACTGTTTTTCTTAAACAAGTTTGTAAAAACTTATACTACATACCTAAATATAAAACTTTTAAAATATCTTTCTTCCTGCCTGAACAGTTTTTATTTTTTTTTACAAAATTTAGGTATTATTCCATTTAAATTTTTTTAGGTATTTTTACACCAATAGTATGAAAAATAATTTATTTACACTTTCTTTACTTGCTTTGACATTTTTAACCTGTGAAACAGCCGAGAACAAAAACAGTCAGGTTGCCAATCAGGGACAATTACTTTTCGAAAAAAATTGTACCATATGCCATGGCAAGGACGGTAAACTGCAGGCATCCGGAGCCTTGGATTTAAGCATTTCAAAACTTTCTCCGGAAGAAACGCTTCTTGCTATCATTAATGGCAGTCCACAGAAAGGAATGCCTGCATATGGGCCCAGATTAAAACAGGAAGAATTGAATCAACTGAGAGATTATGTACAGGGATTAATCGTGAAATAAGTAAAATAAACTTACTTTTGTTGCCTTGACATACTACTTATAACATCCAAACCAAATCTGACTTTATGTATAATTTTCTTCTGCATGCTCACTCCGGCCTACGTTGGCTTGTGCTTATTTTCCTTATTGCAGCTATTGTAAATGCCCTCATAAAAAAAGGCAAGGCTACCGAATACGGCAAATCAGACAAAATGCCTGCATTATTGGGACTTATTTTCTGCCATGTGCAACTTCTGCTTGGATTTGTGCTTTATTTTATAAGTCAGAAAGTCAGCTTCCATGATGGTTTCATGAAAGATGCTGCTTCTCGTTTCTATGCTGTGGAGCACGTTAGTATGATGGTAATTGCCATTATCCTCATAACAATCGGATACAGCAAAGCAAAAAAACAAACTATTGTTTCAAAGAAACATAACACAATTCTGTTCTTCTACGGAATTGGTCTGCTGCTTATCTTAGCCTCAATTCCCTGGCCATTCAGAACAGCTTTGGGTGTCACCGGCTGGTTCTAAATGCAGTTAGCTTTAGCAACAAAAAAAGAGATTGTCGTTTCAGCGACAATCTCTTTTTTTATTTATCGTTCAGCATTATCTCCAATTCAACTTTCGCTGCTTCCATATATAATTTCCGGGTAAGTGATGCCCCTGTTTTTGGAATATAAACAATTTTGGAGTTTAGGAAAGCTGCTGTGCGTATTGCTTGAATTTTCTCTAATCCCTTCCGTTCTCTCTCTGCCTGGAGAAATACTGTTTTTACTTTTATCTTTTTGTGAGGATAGGCCGGTCGGTTTCTCCCGCCATAGATTCTACGGTTTCCGGCAGATCTTTTCAGCCAGGAAAGCAGTGACAGTTCTTCGTTGAATAATGGTGGCATAGAGCAGAGCAGCATACCATTCGCTCTGAAAAGGAACCCAACCTGAGCGGCAAGCATTGCACCGATTCCAAATCCAAAAAAATAACATTCGGTAGGATGCAGTTCATCTACCAGCTCATGAATTTTACGGGTTGCCTCGAGGGTACACTCCAAAAGGCTGTTGTGTTTTTTCCAATTAACATCGATCATATACACCTCTACGCCAAGCTTCGAAACGAAGTCGGCTAATGTCATATACTGGCGTTGAGCTGTTTTTTGACCCTTCTCCGGCAGTATAAAAAGGAAACGGCTGCTCTGAAGCGCTTCTAACATGATCGGATTTTCCATTGCAGCGAGTTTTTACAAGCTGCGCAAGCTCGTCAAAAGATACAAAAAAGTACATCTGTCGCCTAAGAAAGGCAACAGATGTACTGTTAAAATCTTAAACCTATTAGCTATAACTCTTAATTATAGAGTATTGACATATTTTGTCAATTTGCTTTTCAAGTTGTCCGCTTTGTTTTTGTGGAACTGTCCTTTTTTCGCCAAACGGTCAATCATAGAAGACACTTTTGGTAAAAACTCCTGTGCTTCTTTCTTCTCTTTCAGGCTGCGCAAACGTTTGATGGCAGAACGTGTCGTTTTTTTGTAAAAACGATTATGAAGACGACGCTTTAGCGTTTGACGAATACGTTTTTTGGATGATTTGTGGTTTGCCATGTCAAAATTACTATTGATATGTAATGAATTAATTATCTTTAATGTTACAGGTCGGCAAAGGTATGACTAATTTCCGAAACATCAAAAGATTAATGTTTTTTTTATTGGAGAATAATAAATATCGGGTTTTGAATAGATAAATCTTAATCCCTGATTTTTTTCTGATCTGATAATCTGCTTTCTGAGAACCGAGGCTATGCCGAGCTCCGTGAAACGAATCTGCTTTCTGATAATCTGTCTTCTGACAATCTGATTTCTGATTATCTGCTTTCTGATAATCTGTCTTCTGATAATCTGTCTTCTGAGAACCGAGGCTATGCCGAGCTCCGTGAAACGAATCTGCTTTCTGATAATCTGACAATCTGTAAAAAAAAGCTGCAAGCCTGTAAGCCGAATTCTGTTCTCCTTGCGGAGCCCTCATCATTTATCTTCGTGCCGAATCACTCCGGACACTTTAGCTGCCTACCCTCCGGCATCGGGCGAGCAACCCTTACCATTCCCTTTCGGGTCCGGATACCGGTATACATGGCATTTCAACCCGCGGGGTTTATCCCTGATGTATGTTTCCATACATAGTGTGCGCTCTTACCGCACATTTTCACCCTTACCCCGTTACGAATACCGTGGCGGTAATTTTCTGTGACACTTGCCGTGATATCGGCCTTGCGTACGATACCCCCATCAGTTAGATGGCGCGATGCTCTGCGTTGTTCGGACTTTCCTCCCCTACCTTCAGGCAGAAGCGATGAAGCAGCTTGCAGCAGCTCTCTAATATTCTAATTCAACTTTTTTTTAAAACTATTGTCTACTAATCTTATTATTGACAATCTTATTATTGACGGTCATCAACTAAAAAGACTGATTCTAAATAACTAATAATTTGCAAATATCGACAACATATACCATCAAACAAGCATTTTATAGATAATTTCACAAGGAATTGTTAAAAATTACGTCAAATTTTGATAATTTTACCCCGTAAGTTGGCTTTTATGAGCACTATCAAAAAACTTTAAGCATTCATTTTAAAGGATTTGAATCATTAAAAACGACTTTCACCATACAGTTTTTACCAAATTTTAAAACCATTATCAAACAAAAAAATTTTACGCATGAAATGGTTAGTTAATTTTCTTACCTCTTCTTTGGGTCGGAAAGTCATCATGAGTCTTACAGGTTTATTTTTATGTACCTTCTTGGTGGTGCACATGATAGGCAACCTTAAACTCTTTGCTGACAGTGACGGTCATAAATTCAACGAATATGCTGAATTCATGGCAACAAATCCGCTCATTAAAACCGTATCATACGGTTTGTATTTCTTTATTGTGCTGCACGCTGTTCAGGGCTTGCTTATTTATGCTTCAAACAGAGCAGCTGTAGGCGGCGGTCGTCGCTATGCAGGCAAACAGGTTGCACCTACCGAGGCTCGTGCTGCTGCCCGCAACATGGCTATGCTCGGCACACTTATTTTAGCCTTTCTCCTCCTGCATATGTGGCAGTTTTGGTTCAAAGCCAAATTTGGCGGTCTTGCAGTTGAGGGAGACCTCTTCAATGAAGTAAAAATTGCATTTGCAGAACCATGGGTTGTTATTGTTTATCTGCTTGGCCTTGTTGCTTTGGCGATGCACCTGCTCCACGGTTTTCAGAGCGCTTTCCAGACTTTGGGTCTGAATCACCCCAAATACACCCCCTTAATTAAGGGATTAGGTTGGGCTTATTCTATCCTGGTTCCACTGGGATTTGCCACTATGCCTATCTACTTTTATATATTGGCAAACAATGGTTAATTTGTGTTGAATTTGAAATATCAGTCTTAAGCAATGAATAACTTTGCTTTTATGATATTTCCGATAATCTAAAATCCAATAATCTGATAATCTAATCATAAGTTATGAAAAAATTAGATTCCAAAATACCTCCCGGCCCAATAGCCGAAAAATGGTCAAAATACCGCTCAACAATGCCATTGGTAGCGCCTCACAACAAACTTCGTATGGAAGTAATTGTTGTAGGAACCGGATTAGCAGGTGCTTCCGCTGCAGCTACACTTGGTGAGCTTGGCTATAATGTAAAATGCTTTACCTTCCATGACAGTCCGCGCCGTGCGCACTCTATAGCTGCTCAAGGTGGTATTAATGCTGCAAAAAATTATAGAAATGATGGTGACAGTGTCTTCCGTCTTTTCTACGATACGATCAAAGGCGGTGACTACCGTGCCCGCGAAGCCAACGTACACCGTTTGGCCGAAGTTTCGGGAAATATTATTGATCAGTGTGTAGCTCAGGGGGTTCCATTCGCACGTGAATATGGCGGATTGCTCGACACCCGTTCTTTTGGCGGTACTCAGGTACAACGTACGTTCTATGCGGCAGGACAGACAGGTCAGCAGCTGCTTTTGGGCGCTTACAGTGCTCTCTCCCGCCAAATTTCTTTAGGATCGGTAAAAATGTACAACCGCCACGAAATGCTCGACCTCGTTATTATCGACGGAAAAGCACGCGGTATTATTGCCCGCAATCTCATCAGCGGTAAACTAGAGCGCCATGCTGCTCATGCAGTTGTTGTAGCTACAGGCGGCTATGGCAATGTTTATTATCTTTCTACCAATGCAATGGGCTCCAATGTATCGGCTGCATGGCAGGTTCACCGCCGTGGTGCTTATTTTGCCAATCCTTGCTTTTGCCAAATCCACCCTACCTGTATTCCGGTATCGGGCGACTATCAGTCAAAATTGACGCTGATGTCCGAGTCACTCCGTAATGACGGTCGTGTTTGGATTCCAAAAAATATCGAAGATGTTCAGGCAATTCGTGCCGGCAAACTGAAACCAACTGATTTGGGTGAAGACAGTCGCGATTACTATCTCGAGCGTATCTATCCTGCTTTCGGAAACCTTGTTCCACGCGACGTAGCTTCGCGTGCTGCTAAATATGTAACCGACGAAGGACGTGGTGTAGGTTCAAGCGGCTTGGCCGTTTATCTCGACTTCTCCACAAACCTTATGCGTTATGGGCGTTCTGTTGCCACTTCTAAAAATCAGGAGAATGCATCAGATTCTCAAATATATATATGGGGTAAGGAAGTTATTCAAAACAAATACGGTAACCTTTTCGAAATGTACGAGAAAATTACCGGCGAAGATCCTTACAAAACACCAATGCGTATTTATCCGGCTATCCACTATACAATGGGCGGTCTTTGGGTAGATTATAACCTGCAAACATCTATCCCCGGTCTTTTTGCACTTGGTGAGTCCAACTTTTCCGATCACGGTGCTAACCGCTTGGGCGCTTCTGCACTGATGCAGGGTTTGGCCGATGGGTACTTCGTAATTCCTTATACTATAGGTACTTATTTGGCTGACGAAATCCGTACGCCTAAAATTGATACCAGTGCAAAAGAATTTGAACAAACAGAAAAAGAAGTTGAAGCACGCATCAACCGTCTCCTCAACATCAAAGGAAACCGTTCTGTAGAATCCTATCACCGCGAATTGGGTGTGGATATTATGTGGCAATATTGCGGTATGGCCCGCAACGAGCCCGGTCTGCTCAAAGCCCGCGATCTGGTACGTAAACTCCGCGATGATTTCTGGAAAAATGTTTATGTTTCCGGTACTGCAGATGAGTACAATCCTGAATTGGAAAAAGCATTGCGCGTATCCGACTTTATGGAATTGGCCGAACTGATGATTGTAGATGCACTCAACCGCGAAGAATCCTGCGGGGGGCATTTCCGCGAAGAATATCAGGAAGAAGGCGGTGAAACGAAACGCGATGACGAAAACTTCATGTATGTAGCTGCTTGGGAATTCAAAGGTGTCGGCAACGAACCCGAATTGCACAAAGAGGAGTTGAAATATGAAGAAATCAAAATTGCAGCACGTAATTATAAATAAGTTTAAAGATAAAAGTTTAAAGCCAAAAGACCATTTTCTCTCGCTTGTAAAAGAGTGTTCCTCTTTCCTCTTTCATCTTTTAACTTTTATCTATTATCTATTAACTCAATCTTAAACTCACAATATCATGGCTCACGATGAAATTAGCCTGACCCTTAATGTCTGGAGACAAAAAGGGCCCAATAAATCGGGAAGTTTTGAGACCCATAGCGTCAGAATCAATACACACATGTCTTTTTTGGAGATGTTAGATGTATTGAATGAGCAGCTTATTATGCAGAAAAAAGAACCCGTAGCATTCGAACACGACTGCCGCGAGGGTATCTGCGGATCCTGCAGCTTGGTTATCAATGGTCGCCCGCATGGTCCGATGCAGGGCACAACAACCTGTCAATTGCACATGCGCCACTTCCAGGATGGCGAAACAATCTATATTGAACCTTATCGGGCAAAAGCTTTCCCGGTTATCAAAGACCTGGTAGTTGACCGTTCGGCATTTGACCGCATCATTCAGTCAGGCGGCTATGTATCGGTAAATACCGGTGGTGTACCTGATGGAAATGCTATTGCCATCGAGATGATTACAGCCAAGCGCGCTTTTGAAGCTGCTACCTGCATCGGTTGCGGTGCCTGCGTAGCAGCCTGTCCAAATGCCTCGGCGATGCTCTTCACTTCTGCCAAAGTTTCTCAGCTTTCTCTGTTGCCGCAAGGTCGTCAGGAGGCTAAGCAACGCGTACTGAACATGGTAACTCAAATGGATAACGAAGGTTTTGGCCTTTGTTCCAATGTGGGTGCCTGTGAGGCTGAATGTCCAAAAGGTATCAGTTTGGATAATATCGCCATTATGAACCGCGAGTATATCGGTGCAAGCTTCATTTCCAGAAGACTTGCTAATAAGTAATCTGAGATTTTATCTCAAAAATATCAAAACCCGCTTTCCGAAAGGAGGCGGGTTTTTGTTTTTATTTGGATTTCTTACTTACTTTTTGCTGCTTAAATCTCTTAGCATTTCTTTAAGGAACTGATTTTCTTCTCTTATCTGAGTGAAAAGTTTTTCCATCCAAAATTTATTGAGTCTTTCTTCAAGACTTGGCAGGTGAGTATACCTCTAATATCATCAATCATATTTTTGGTTGTTGCTGTAGTCTATCTTGCTTTTTTTGAACCCG
>JBIKQC010000221.1:0-7682 GCA_044349855.1 Saprospira sp. | reverse complement strand
AAAAATTGGATCTTCCGCCAAATACCCTGCAGATTCAACATGAATTAATCAGAATACTTTCGGAAGATGCTGATTTTTATAGAGAGCATATTCCGATTGACGATAAAATTGCGATGATCGATGCGATTCAGCAATTTGTCTATACCCCGGTTCCTACGGAATTGCCAAAACTGAAGTATTGGATGATTGCGCTCTCTGCAATTGCTTTGGATATTGCCATGAAATTGACCGGTAAGGCACAAAAGTCTAAAATTGTACCTATTGCCTCTTTTAATTTCTTTAGCAACGCCCCCGAATATTCACTTATGAAACTGCCCGGTGCCGGAATTGTCGGATTTGCCGGTTTTGCTTCCGATGCTGCGAGCAGTTTTGAAGTCAAATACGGACAATATTGTGCATATCGAGTTTTGAGGGATTTGAATATGATAGGAGGGCATCAAAATGAGATGACAGTACCGCCTCCGTTCGATTACAGTCAGTTCAGTGAAGGTATGAAAGCCAATATTGGCAAATCCATCATGAAACGTATACGCGAGATCATCCCGGGCGAATACAGTTCTGTATTGCCTTTTATGGAGGGTTTTCTGGAAAGCAGCATCATGAAATTTATCAATGAAAACATTGACGAAAAAGGTCCTAAACGAACAGTTGAATTCAGAATCCAGGTGCCAAATGATATGGCTCTGCTTCGCGGATATAATTTGGACGGTTCCTCTTCCAAAAAGAATTCTGTAGAGCCCGTTAAACTGAACAGCGGCATTTTTCTGGTTGCTCAATTGACCTACTTCCCGGATGAAAAGCAGTGGAAGGGAGAATATGTGAATGCGGAACAGAAACTGTTCATTGATAAAATGAGACTTTTTGACAATACACCTTCGGTGTCTATTGAATTACCGCAGTTAGCGGAAGGGCACGAAGCTTTTATTGCACCAAATCCAATGTTTTATATTGATGCCCGCGGACATTTGGGTGTTTCCGGATTTACGGAGATGAAACAATTGGGCTGGAAACTGATCAACAATGTTGAGGCATTGGACGAAACACTATGGGGGCAGGATCCGCTTTTTGATACCTATGGAAAATTGTAGGGTTTTCTAAAGTATGTAGAGCCAATAATGATAATAGCTCCACAATTATTTCAAAAATTCCTTAAACCATAATCCTGAATCTTTTATCCTGCGCTGCTGCGTTTCGAAATCAACATGAACCAACCCAAATCTGGGTTTGTAACCTTCAGCCCATTCAAAATTGTCCATCAGTGTCCAAACAAAATAGCCACGGATATCAACACCTTCTTTTTTGGCTTTCAGGACATTCTCCAAATATTTTTTAAAGAATTCGATCCTTTTTGAGTCGTGTATTTTGCCCTCAGCTGTGACTGAATCTGGAAATGCAGCTCCGTTTTCTGTTATGATAATCGGCGGTATATTTTTATAGGCTGCAAACTGTTTGATAATGTTGTAAATGCCCTCGGGATAGACTTCCCAGCCCATATCCGTTATGTTTTCAGGCTGTACACCTCTCTTTTGAGGTTTAACCTGATTTGCGCCCAAAAAGGGTATCAGTGCAGCTTTTTTTGTGACAACCTGTGTGTAATTTTGCAATCCTATAAAATCAAAATCGAAGGAGACTTTATCCATGTCATTTGGATGGATATGGCGCTCTATTTTTTTGAGGAAAGGAAAATCATCAGTTGGATATCCCATGCCCAAAAGCGGCTCAATATAAAGTCTGTTTAAAAATGAATTCATACGGTGAGCCGCCTTTTTGCTGCCTTCTTTTTCAGAAGTAGGGGATACCTGAGAGCAGGAAAAGGTTGTTCCGATATTTGCGCCGGGTACATTTTTTCTGATGATTCGGCCGCCTTCAGCCTGAACAATTGTGGTATGATGCGCAGCTTTCAGGAACTGATTGGGGGCAATTTTACCCGGGGCATGCATGCCGATCAGATAACCCAAGGCAGTATAGGCCATCGGTTCATTCAAAACCATCCAGTTTTTAACTTTGTCACCATAAGTGCGGGTTACCAAATCGGCATATTCACTAAACCAGTTGATCACCTCTCTGTTAGCCCAGCCGCCTTTTTTCTGTAATATTTGAGGAATATCCCAATGATAAAGGGTAATCCAGGGTTCAACACCAGTTTTTAGGCAGCTGTCAATGACGCGATGATAAAAATCCAGACCTTTCTGATTGACTTTTCCGGTACCGTCAGGCAGTATTCTGCTCCATGCAGTGGAGAAGCGGAAAACGTTGAAATTCATTTCTTTTACGAGTGCAATATCACCCTCGTAGCGATTGTAAAAGTCGCAGGCGATATTCCCATTTTCTTTGGTTTTAATTTTGTGTTTTTTGTGCTGTGTAAAATGATCCCAAACAGAAGGACTTTTTCCGTCGGCATTCCAGGCACCTTCAATCTGATAAGCCGCTGCTGCAACTCCCCATTTGAAATCAGCGCCAAAAGCTGCTTTTGTAAAGCCGGGGTCAGGCATCAGCATGGCAGCCAGTTTTGATGGCAGGGCAGGTAAGAGTGCCGATGCACCGAGGAAAGAAGTTATTCTGAGGAAATTTCTGCGGTCCATATTTTTGCTGTTGGGTTTGGAGAAATAGCGTATTTTTTCTTAATTATCAGATTGCATTTAGGGTTGTTGTTGGGATTTTTTGATGCAGTTTTGGTGCTTCCCGATTGATGTCTTTAATAATGAAAAAGCCGTCATTACCCTGTTTTTGGTAGAGCGGCATCAGGATCAGACCATCAAATTTTGCGCGAATTTCACCGTGACGGTCATATGCGAGCAATTCTCCTTTAGTAACAGGATCAAAATTAGCATAAATCAAATCTCCACGCATTTTAAACTCATCGCCCGGCGCGATTCTATGACTATAAATAAGTTGCGCTTCTTTTGGAAGTTTGGCTGAGTCCTGTGTCAACAGCTGTTCATGTTTGGTTTCAATATCCTCCGGATAGAAACCGCCCATAGCCATAAAGCACTGTATTATGGCAGAAACTGCATGATCGACAGATTCTCGGCTATTATGTTGCCCCGATTCAAAACATAGCGAAGTAAGGTTTAAATTCGGATAGTTTTTATTGTTGAAGTGATGCAGCACCGTCCCCTGCAGGTCATCAAGAAATCCATGAAGAATAGGTGCGTGGATATTAAGCCCCAACTGTCTTGATTTTTCTTCTTTTGAAGGAATTATAAAAATACCACCCTGTGCTGTAGTGGTATGCAGGTCGAGGATGACGACATTTTTTGGTTCGTAATTTTCGATGTAGGAATTGACCGTCTGCAGTATTTCCTGAAGCTCCTTTTCTTCTGAAACATTCAGATTTTCCTTCTTAGAGTTTATTATGCGTGACACATTTTCGTCAGTCCAAAGTCTGTTGAGGTCAGTGCTGATATATCTTACCTTATCTTGAGAAGCTCTAAGATTACCGATCAAGCCTACAATTTTTCCGCGATAATCGAAATAGGGTTTATGATTATACTCTTCATCGATTCGTTTAAAAACCTCTTTAAGTGCCAGAAAGCCTGCCGGTTCGTTGCCGTGTATCTGCGTTAAAACAATGAGCAGCGGCCCATGTTTTGAGCCGCTGCGTTCTCCTATTATTCGAGGATTGTCAGTCATATTTCAATTCTGTTCGTTTAAAAAGCGTGCGCATGAGCGCTTTTTATTAATTTTCCTGATAGTAAGTAGCGTCCTTGAGTACATACATCAGTCGAAGCGGATCTGTTCTGTTCAATTTCAGTTTGCCCTGTAGGGTTAGCGGTTTTTCCAATCGGTAAATTATTGGGGAGTTAGTTTCCAACTCTATGACCGACTCCGGACCGGCACCGCCGCAAAAAAAGCAGGAACTGTAAGGAAAGGCCGAAAGTGTCATTTTACCGCGGCTAAGCTCGGCAGGAATAATATAACCTTTCAGTACAATTGTTTTTCCTTCGTAAGCTTCAATCACTTTATTGAAAATAGGGGTATAAATAACCTCTCCGCTTTCGGCATCAAGGTTTGATTTGTACTTAACTTTGCTCAGTATTTTCCAATAATACATCTCATCTGTATCAGGTGTCTGTGCACAGAGCACGCCTGCAGAGGTAATAAATGCAAGCAAGACCAACAAAAAATTCTTTTTCATATAGTTTCCAAAATTTAACAACGAACAAAAATAAGAAATTCTTTCTTTATTTTTTCTTTAGAAAATAGTGCCAATTTTGATTTCTTTGGGGAATAAGTTTGTTTTCTCTTTGTTTTGAGCAGCTTGGCTAAAAATTCTACTTGAAAAACAGTTTAGAATATTCTTTGTTCAGTGTGGAACTTTTCGAAAAATGGAACGGTTTGAAATAAATATCCTCAAATGTTTTGGAATAAAGCGCTGATTGTATATATTTGCATCGCAAAAGTTTTTTGATAAGTGAATGTTTTCACAACGGTCCCGTAGCTCAGCTGGATAGAGCAACTGCCTTCAAACACGAAATTAGGAGCCATTAGAGGGGAAACCGCTAATGGGATTTTGGCTGTTCAGGAAATCCTTCGGATTCAGCATGTATTATTCTATGACAATTTGCACACACTAAATCGCACTTTTCTAATTCCAGGAAAATTTTTTCCCAGGATTTTAATCTGAGTTTATTCCAAGAGACATCTTTTATGGATGGATCTCTATGATGAAACTCAAAAACTGCATAATGTGAGTTGTCTATGTGAAGTTTGCACCTATAGCATTGAGAACCTTTATAATTAATTGTATCAATTTTTCTTTGTATCCACCTTTGAATACATAGTTTATTGAAACAAGATTTACAAAATGACATGACACCTTTGTTATGGGTCTTTTGTGGATAAAAATCATAAGTAGGTTTTTCTATTTTGCAGCGTGTACACTTTTTTGTTGAATTCATGGTAATCGTGAGTTTGAAATTGCAAAAGGTAAGTTCAAATGCAGAGACTGTATGCCAGACACCTGCCTATCTTTTTTAGATAAATTGGTGAAGAGACAGTCCAGACCACAAATATATACTATTACAAATAATTTGTCAAGTGTATAGCCGCGAAAGCGGTAGAGGGTAAGCTAAGTAGTAGGTCACAGGTTCGAATCCTGTCGGGATCACTTAATTTTAACAAAAAAGCCTTGAAAATCAATTGATTTTCAAGGCTTTTTTGTTTTTAGTCAGCGCTTATTTTTTCAAAAATCTGACTGTGTAATTTCCTTTGTCTGATAAAATCCTGATCAAATATATGCCGCTTGAAAGATCTGAGGCATCAATCTCTACCCGATTTTTGAGTTAATTGGTTTTTCAGCTGAGCATAATTCCTGAACTATTCTATATTTATAATAATTAGATTGTCATTATTTTATATTGGAGGTAATTAATAGGATTGGAGTAGATTTTAAATTCTGCTTTTTTTATAATTTTAAGCTGTATCACTGAAGATTTTTCATTTTCATTTCTTCTTCCTTTAATTCGTCTATGCAATGAACTCTTGTCAGTAATCTGGTATACTCGCTATCCAATAACAGGTTCCAAGCTCTAAAAGCAGTATAACAGGCAATAGACATCAGTAAACTTAGCATAACAGAAAACGTAATGAGATCGCGTTTCCAAATATCAATATCAACTGCCCCCAATTGAAATCCTGCCATTTCAGGGTTTGAATATATTCCACTGCCCCAAATGAAAACATGAATGCTTATAATTGTCATGAGTATACTGAATGTAGCAGTTCTTACTATGCCTATACGCATGCGTGTAGAACTATATATATGAGAAAGTTCTACAGAAGTTAGGAAAAGTTTTGTTACTGCTTTATCATATTCATGCTGATCTATGAAATATTTTTTTAGTTTCTTTGCCGTAAAAAAATGGTCAAAAATATGATCAACCAAACGATCTGTAACAATTCCGATGACGTAAATAACCGGAAATAAGACAACAATAACTGCAAATAAATTTTCTCCCTCAAAGACGAAACTGTTTTTCCAGGCAATCATTTCCAACCATTTAATACCTACCACACCCAAACTCAGAAAAACAAACCAAAGAACGGTAAGTGTACCTGCTACTAGATATTCTATAAAATAACTGTTGGTATTCATATGAGTAGCTTGTTTATGCCAAAAGAGGGACTATTCATCTTCCAATGTAATATGTTCATCGATAATAATTTAAATATAAAATGAATTTTTATATTTGCTTTTGGTCCTATGAAAAAAACGATATTCGCTAAGTTTGAAATCGGAAAGCAGTTTGTTAACTGCTGCTGCATAATCTACATAAAAAAAAGCTTTGGCAGGAAAATTGATGTTCCATGAATAATTCTAATTGTTACTGTTGCAATTTAAGAAAAATATTTTACAATTAAAAAAAAATGTTAGATTTGCAAAAACTCAAAAGTCCGATTTAGTATATGAAAACCCCTTTCTTCCTCTTGCTGTCATTGGCATTTATTATCATAATCCCCATTTTTTTTTCCTGTGAGCGTCCGGTGCCTAAGGATGTAATGTTCTGTAAATCTCTGGAAGTATATGTTTTGGAAAAACCTTTTGATAAAAAAAGCGCAATTATAGTCATCTACAAAGGTGATGAAGTTCGATTGTTGGGCGACACTACCTACAAACAGATAGACAGTGTTAAGTTCGATAGCAGTGATTTCTATGTAAGAGTAGTAGCAAAACGAGGAGTGGAAGGTTGGGTTCATAAAAATGAACTGCAAAAAGAGCGTATAAAGTTAAATCCAAATATAAAAAGATCCAAACCGGAGGATCTGGCATTAAAGAAAAAGATTTTGGATTCCTTAGAGGCAGACAGTATTTCAAAGATTACTTTTGGAAACTACAGTGCGGATTTGGAAAACAAACTAACGATAAACTTGCAGATTGATACTTTGGAAAATCAGAAAAGAGCTTTTAAACTGCTTGTTGATGGACTTGAGCAATGCAAAAAAGAACTGAAGGGCGAACTTAGCCTGGAAAATAAACAAATGACTTTTCAGGACGGAGATTGTAAAATAGTTTTCCTGTTTGACGGTAATCAATTGGAATTGCAGGAAAGCGGCAATTGCGCAGGGAAAGATTGTTTGATAACTTCAAAATTGAAACGTAAATTTGAATAATATTATGTTGATTATTAAAACAAATTTTATGAAAAGACTAATTCCTTACTTTTTATTTGTCTTCGTGACAATTTTTTTTCTTTCTGGCTGTACCAGAACTGTTCGCCTGCAAGTAATGAGACCTGCTGTAATTGATGTTCCAAAGGACATACAATCCCTTGCTACGGCCAACCGCTACAAACCGGACAAGGGACACCGTATTGTAAACGTGTTGGAAGGCCTGGTTTCCGGTGAAGGAATAGGTACCGACAGAAGAGGAGCAGAGGCTTGTCTGCAGGGCTTGTCTAATATACTGATGGTTTCTCCTAGATATAAATTTGCACAGCTGGCAATAGATCTGAAAGGTACAGGAACAGCAAATTTCCCTGATCCACTACCATCGGATGAAGTAAAAAGATTGTGTGAATTGGCAAAATCGGATGCCCTTGTTACCATTGAAGCCTTTGATTCGGACAGTCGCCTTGATTATGGCACAAAAACAAAAAGTGAAAGGGTTAATAATGCAAATGTCGATGTCCTTTATCATACTGTAAATGCCGGAATTCGTGTGACTGTTGGATGGCGTTTAT
>JBIKQC010000220.1:0-7685 GCA_044349855.1 Saprospira sp. | reverse complement strand
GCATAATACAATTCTTTGGCTTTTGTCTTATCCTTTCTGTAAATATCGCAGCAGGTTGCCAAAATATGCATATAATTGGCCTGATACTGAGGATAAACAATCATTGCTTCTCTAAGAAATGATTCTACCCTATCCAATTCCACATCTACAAGATGTCCATTCGCAAAACAGTCATTCAACAAAAAATCTACAAATTCCAATTTGAGATTAATATTATCCGGTATGGCTACTATTACCTTATGATAGTAGTAATAAGCTTTTTCGTAGCGTTTATAATTTCTGCGGAGTGTTGTTGCAATAGGCTTATAAAGAGAAATTGCATAACCGGGATTGGCCAAAATAGCTGCTTCGTATTTCAAAGAAACTTTTTCATAATTTACTAAATACTCAAAAAAATCTATTTCAGTTTTATAATTTAGATGCAGGATTTTTGTTTCTTTTTTAAACAATTGAGTAACTTTTTCGTGAAAGGTTTGTTGCCAAAGCTGTTTTAAATTCCTTTTAAGTGCAAGTTCCTTTAAATCATCATCCAATTTGCCGAACTCCATGAATAAAAAAGCCGGTACCTGAAGTGCTTCAAGATATTCGGGATTATTAAACAAAAGTTCCAATCCCAATTCTACATTGGAATTATCGGCGCTGACGAGCAGCATGCTCAAATTTTCAATTTCTTTTTCGGTAAACATTTGATCACATTTTAGTCAGCACAAAATTAACTAAAAATAGTCAGGTCAGCATTCCTGCAACTAAAAATTGTAGGAAGCAATTATTAAAAAATATTTTATTCATACTTTTTTTTTATTTTTGTACTCCTGTTCAATAAAACATTGCCCGGAACCCTGCCCAATGAATCATTGTGAAAGATTTAAGTTAACTAAGTACAGGAAGAAGTATCTTTTATGAAAATTTTAAACTCTATTTTAAAATTGGCTTTCAAGCCGCGCATACAAACCATTCATGCTTATATGAAAGACCCCGGGTCAATTCAAAAGGTATGGCTTGAAAGGCTTGTAAATAAGGCAAAGGATACACAATGGGGCAAAGAACATGACTTTTCGTCCATTAAAACCTTAAGTGATTATCAAAAGCAGGTTCCAATCAGTGACTATGAGGCGCTGAAACCTTATATTCAGAAGATGATGCACGGCGAATCTGATATTCTTTGGCCAGGAAGAATAAAATGGTTCTCAAAATCATCGGGTACTACAAACGACAAGAGCAAATTTATACCGGTTTCATACGAAAACTTGCGTCAATGTCATTTAAAAGGCAGTCACGACACGATTGCCATGTGGTACAACAGCAATCCCGATACTCAGCTGTTAAGCAATGGAAAAGGCCTTATTATGGGTGGAAGCCTGCAGGTTTTTGCTGAAAATCGCGACACTGTTATCGGAGATGTTTCAGCCATTATGCTCAACAACATGCCATTTTACGGCAAATATTTTCATACACCCACAATCGACATAGCGCTGATGAGTGAATGGGAGGCCAAAATCGAAAAAATGGCGCATCATGTCATCAAAGAAAATCTGACGAATGTAGGTGGTGTACCTACTTGGACAATCGTGCTTTTTAGAAGAATTTTGGAACTGACCGGTAAGAAAAACATTCTCGAGGTTTTTCCAAATTTTGAACTCTATATGCACGGTGGAGTATCATTTACACCTTACCGGGAACAGTTCAAGGCCTTTCTGCCCTCTGAAAAGGTACAGTACCGCGAGATTTACAATGCTTCTGAAGGCTTTTTTGCTTCTCAATATGAAAAAGATGATATCGGCATGCTGTTGTTGCTCGATAATGGCACTTTTTATGAATTTTTGCCGATGTCTGATTTGGATAATCCAAATGCAAAGGTGTTGAACATAGATGAAGTGGATATGAATACCAATTACGCTATGTTAATAAGCACCAACTCAGGTCTTTGGAGATATCTGATCGGAGATACCATAAAATTTACATCCCTTTATCCTCATAAAATACAGATAACCGGCCGTACAAAACATTTTATCAATGTTTTTGGCGAAGAAGTAATGGTGGAAAACAGCGATAAAGCCTTGGCTATGACCTGCGAAATCACAGGTGCTCAAGTGAATGAATATACTGTTGGTCCTATCTTTTTAGAACACAGTAAGGGTGGCCACGAATGGTTTGTTGAATTTGAGAAGCTGCCTGATGACCTGGAAAAATTCTGCGAACTTTTGGATTTAAACTTGCAGAGCCTAAATTCAGACTATGAAGCTAAACGCTATAAATCATTGGCATTGGAAAAACTTGTATTAAATCCAGCTCCTAAGGGTGCTTTCCACGAATGGTTAAAATCGAAAGGGAAATACGGCGGACAGAATAAAGTGCCAAGACTTTCCAATAGCCGTCTATACATTGATGAACTCAAGGCTTTTTTGAAATAACAGAGGCAGTAGGCATTTAGAATACGCCTGTTGCATGAATAATTAGGGCAGTAATTCCCAAAAATGCCAAAAATATTAGAATCAGCATTGGAATAGGACTCCAAAGGCTGATTTTTTTTGGTGGAGACAGATTTGTATCTTTAAAAACAGAAATCACAAGCGTATCTATACTTTCATATACATCCTGTGTTGGATTGACTGACCTTTCAGGATCGATAGGAATAGCAGAGGCCGGCGGCAGATAATCAAGAATATCCTGCAGCTTTTTTTCTGTGTCTGCCTGCATTGTATCAACAGCAGTCTGCAACTTTTGCAAAATTTCTTCATTGGAAGCCAACTCCCTGTTTCTAATTTCAAGATAAGCATTATCGGGTAGTGCCGCCTCTTTTATTGCAGCAGTCTCATTCAATTCCTGACCTTTAAAAAATACAGAAAGCTTGTCTGTTTTTTCTAAAAATCCCTGTGTCAGCAATCTTTTCAGCAGTTCAGCAATATTTTCATCCTCTGACATTTCAAAAGGTGCATATTCCCCATTCTTAGGATGTTTGACAAAAAAATGTTTGACTTTTTTCAGATCCTTACTCGGAATAATAATTCTTAACACAGCACCTTCTTCTAACCCGTTTAGTGTGACAAGCGGTTGTTTGGCCTGCATTACCTGTTCTCTCAATGCCAATAAGTACCCTTGCTCAGATGCAGGAAGAAATCCGCTAAGCACAAGGTTATTCAGCATTTCGGCGGCAGTAAATGACGTATCTACATCGGCAGTAAAAATAGTGCCGTATTGAGGGTGGACAAAATTGAGGTTTAAAATATTCATCAGTCTTGCGGAAGTGTTTTGGAGATTTTAGTCTTTACAATCAAAAATAAACAAAACTATTTGTTAAGAATACAAATGAGCATTTTTTTTGACAAAAGTATTTCACACTAAAAGATAGCTTAAAAATAAGCACCTATCAGTTAAGATACAACAATTTAGAAAATATATTCAAGCATTTAGAATTTTTTTAAAGCTAAGGTTGGATTTGATCGTTGCCGTTTTTGTTGACGAAACGTAAAAACTTTATAAAAAAATTCAAAAAATGTTTGCAAAATCGAGAAAACACTCTATATTTGCACCACGCTTTTAAAATTTTTAGCAGAAATAGCTCAGTTGGTAGAGCACGACCTTGCCAAGGTCGGGGTCGCGAGTTCGAGTCTCGTTTTCTGCTCAATAAATATGGAGGTTCTTTTATTGGAACTTCTTTTTTTTTGAGAATATAAAGTTTTTAGCAGAAATAGCTCAGTTGGTAGAGCACGACCTTGCCAAGGTCGGGGTCGCGAGTTCGAGTCTCGTTTTCTGCTCAGTTTAATAGTTTACAATGGAGCCTTGGTGGTGAAACTGGTAGACACGCAGGACTTAAAATCCTGTAGCCTGAAAGGGCTGTACGGGTTCGATTCCCGTCCGGGGCACTACAATTAAAGACTAATATTACATTAGCAGAAATAGCTCAGTTGGTAGAGCACGACCTTGCCAAGGTCGGGGTCGCGAGTTCGAGTCTCGTTTTCTGCTCAAAAAACCCCGAAATTAAATATTTCGGGGTTTTTGTTTTATATGTAAAAAATGTAAAAAATATTGCTTTTCAATAAAGCTTTAAACAGGACATCATTTTAAGTACTCTGCTGTATTTCTTTGCTCATAAGCACTCTCCTATTGTCAAACCTCCTATTGCAGGCATTTATTGTATTCAGAAGGCCGCCACATCCGCCAATGCACAGAGAAATTATCGTTCGAAAACTGAATTTTGATAAAGAACAGATTTCAAAATATGATGTACTTATCAAGGCCCATCAGGATGGAATTCGTGCTGGACTTAAAAACAGAGCTGTACAGCAGTCTTTCAAAAAAAGAAAATGAAACATTTGCAGATTCAATCAGTGTGGCAATCGATAAAATTCAGACCGAAACAGAAAAGATACATTTCCAGCATTTTATTGAAATCAAAAAACTTTGCAAATCAGAACTGATTACTGCTTTTGAAAGTCTGTCCTTAGAATTATCTAAATTATTTTCCAAACCACAGATGAAACGCAAATGACAAGGACCCTTATTATCATTGTTATCTCCATCATTGCCAATTCCATCTATTCACAACATTTAGAATTGGAATTTCAGCCAACTTTTAACGGCGAATTATTAGTATTGGAAAAAGAATATAAAACTGCCAAAAGTACTGTAAACATAGAGTCACTTCGTTTTTATATTTCAAAAATCATTATCTCCGATAAAAAACAAACGCTGACCGAAGAAAACAGTTATCATCTGTTGGATTTAGAAAAACCGGAGTCTCTAAATATTAAAATACAAAATATAAATGCAAAAAGGTTTAAACTCAATTTCTGCCTCGGAATAGACAGCATGACCAATGTTTCGGGCGCTATGGGCGGAGATTTGGATCCGACAAAAGGCATGTATTGGACCTGGCAGAGCGGTTATATCAATTTTAAACTGGATGGCACAGATTCCCGTTGCAAAAGCAGGCAAAATCGTTTTCAGTATCATTTGGGCGGCTATGCCGCTGAATTCAGTGCCCTTCAGGAAATTGAACTGTCGATTAAGGAGAAAGAAAAAATAATTATAGAAATTGCTATTGACAAATTTTTGGAGGCTGCAAATCCGGAACAGTTATCGGAAATTATGTCGCCGGGAACAAAAGCTGTTGAACTTTCCAAAACGCTGAAAAAAGTTATTAGCCTAAAAAAATGATCAGAACCTTAGTCATAATTGCGATTCTGGCTGTTTTTATTACCGGTTTCGACCTGATGACAGTATACCGTTTCGACCCGCCTGAAGGCTGGCCTGCGATGCATTATGATTTTGAAAAAAATCCTTTGTCCGCTGCTAAAATTCAGCTGGGAAGACGACTTTTTTATGATCCGATCCTTTCCAGAGACAGTTCTACTTCCTGCGCAAGCTGTCACTCCCCGTTCAATGCCTTTGCTCATACCGATCATGATCTTAGTCATGGGATCGAAGATCAGATTGGCAACCGCAATGCTCCTCCCCTGTTCAATCTGGCCTGGCATCCCATTTTTATGTGGGACGGCGCCATCAATCACCTCGACATGCAGGCCCTTGCTCCAATCAGCCATTCAAAAGAAATGGATAATGACATTGTTAAACTGGTAAAAAAACTGCAATCTGGAAGCCGCTATCCTAAATTATTCAGTGAAGCCTTTGGCGACAGCAGCATCAAAGGTGAATATATTTTGCTGGCCTTATCGCAGTTTCAGCTAACGTTGCTTTCCAATAATTCAAAGTATGACTCTGTCATGAGAGCTGAATCAGTTTTTAATGAACAGGAAAAAAGAGGATATGAATTATTCAAAATAAACTGCAGCAGCTGTCATAAGGAACCGCTTTTTTCAACATTTGAATTTGCCAATAATGGCCTTGCTACAGATACAACATTGAATGATTACGGCAGAATGAAAGTTACGCAGCAAGCGACCGATTCACTGAAATTTAAAATACCGAGCCTGCGCAATCTGGAATATACCTATCCATATATGCATGATGGGCGTTTCAAAAAGCTATCACAGGTGCTCAATCATTATTCAAAAGGAATTGTACAAAGTCCCACATTGGCTGATGAATTAAAAAAACCTTTAGCACTGAACGCCAATGATAGAGTAGATCTTATTGCATTTTTACTAACTTTAAGTGACCGCAGTTTTGTATTTAATAAAGAATTTGGTTTTTTGAGATTTTATTAACTCACTACTCCCTACGGGTTTCCCCTCTCTTGAAAAAGAGGGGAGGCACAATCGCAGAATAATTCAGTTTTTAGGCTTGCCGAAAGCTCCGAAGGAGCTGTAAATCACCTTCTTTTTGAAGAGTCTCGTCACTGGTGACGAGAGGGGATGAGTATGACGAAAGTGGGCTGACTCATCCCATGGTTTCATTAAAAAAAACTTTAAAACCCTGTCATATAAATAGCAGTTCACACGACTAACAGCATTCACATTCAAAAAAAATCTTATGAAAAAAACAGCACTTACTATTCTTGCCGCAGGATTCAGTCTTGGTCTTTCGGCACAGACAAATCCTGCTATCACTGAATGGCTGCAAAACAGCACTGTTCTGGGCACTTATTACACACAGGGCAACTCTACTCCTGTGTCAAACAATATCCCAGTCAATGTTCAATCGGTTGATTATTCCACAAACTCCGTATATATAAGCACCAACGGTGTTCCTGCGTATCCTACAGGACCATTTATGGACGGAAATCCTTCACAGGCAACCGATCAGAATGCAATCTTTAAATTCCCTTTAACACCTGCTCAAAACACAGGAACTCCGACTGCTACTACCGGCGGAAATATCGGCGTTTTCATCAATGGAGTTGCCATGTTTGACTACCGTGACGGAGTGGCTTGGAACACAACCACCGGTGCACTTTGCGGAGGCCCGGGAAATCCTACCTGTCCGGGTGGAATGGGTGCAACTCAAGCATGGAATCGCGATGCAGTTCCGGCCGAAAAACCGGGATTTGACTGTTCAAAAGGCCATCCGGCAATGGGAAATTACCACCACCATCAGAATCCTTCTGCTTTCAAACTTGACAGAACAGTTATTTCTACCGTTTGTAATCTTTATGATGCCGATGGCTTGTACACTATGGACAGCACGGCACATTCGCCGCTTATTGGTTTTTCCTATGACGGATTCCCTGTTTATGGTGCTTTTGGCTATAAAAATGCGGATGGAACAGGTGGCATTACCAGAATCAAATCAGGCTATCAGCTCAGAAATATTACTGTGAGAACACTTCATGCTGATGGAACTGATGTTGCAGACGGTCCGGTTGTCGGCACAACTTATTATCTCGGTTATTTCAGAGAGGATTATGAATATGTCGCACATCCTTCAGATGCCGATTATCTTGATGAGCATAATGGCCGTTTCTGTATTACTCCTGAATATCCTGCAGGTATTTACTGCTATTTCGCAACAGTTGATGCCAATTGGAACTCTGCTTATCCATATCTGATCGGTCCAACTTTTTATGGTGTTTATGCCAATAGAAAAGTCACTACCATCACGGAGACTACTACTAACTTTATCCCTGCAACGGGCATTAGTACTGAGGAATTTAATGGTTTCAATTTCAATATTTTTCCTAATCCTGCTTCCGATCTGATCGCAGTACAGGTAAACGGTCTTTTGAAAGACGATGTAAAGGTAAGCTTATATGATATGCTGGGCCGCAATGTTAAAACAGATTTTAT
>JBIKQC010000219.1:0-7687 GCA_044349855.1 Saprospira sp. | reverse complement strand
GGAACGGTAAACACCTTTGTCATCACCGGAGGTTTCAACAATAGCATAGATATAATCGGGATTAACCGGAGAAATTGAGAGGCCGATACGACCCAGAAAATCGCCGGAAGGCAGACCGCCTTTGAGTTGTTTCCAAGTTTTTCCGCCATCTTCAGACTTATGAACACCGGAACCGGGACCACCGCCGATATATGTAAAAACATGACGGCGGCGCTGATGTGCCACCGCATAGATTACATCGGAATTTCTTGGGTCCAAATGAACCTCGCTTACACCAGTGTGCTTATCGATATTCAATACGCGATTCCAGGTAGCACCTGCATCTTCAGATTTATAGAGACCACGTTCTCCGCCTTCGCTCCAGAGAGGTCCATAAGCTGCAGCATAGACCACATTATGGTTTCGGGGATCTACCTGAATCATCCCGATATGTTCACTCAGTTTGAGCCCCATATTTTTCCAACTCTTTCCGCCGTCTTCACTTTTATAAACGCCATCGCCATAGGCAACAGAACGCTGATTGTTATTTTCTCCGGTTCCTACCCAAACAATATTTTCATTGCCCGGTGCCAATGTGACACAACCGATGGAATAAGATCCTTCGCTATCAAAAATTGGAAAATAGGTTGTACCTGCATTGTTTGTTTTCCAAACTCCCCCCGAAGCAACTGCGACATAGTATTGCGCCGGATTTTTGGGATTGACGGCTAAATCTCCGACGCGTCCTGAATGTGTAGCTGGTCCAAGTGCTCGGAATTTCAGCGCAGAAGTATTGGGAATTTTAGTTTTTTCTGTCTGTGCAGAAAGCGGCAAAGTAGCCAGGATGGCCAAAGTGAGGGTATAAATTATTCTCATAGAATAAAAGTTAATCGGATTTTCGGAGATACAATTGCATTCCGTTTTAATAATCAGTTAGATACAGACAATTATTTTTATTTGCTTCTCATAGCTTCAACCGGCTCCATATTGGCAGCTCTTAGTGCAGGAATGATCCCGGAAAGAACTCCGGAAATAGCGGCAAGACTTATTCCTATCATGATATTTTGGTAAGAAAGGAAGATATCAAATTGGAACAATGCAGTAAGTGCTAAAGATGCGAGATAAACAAAGAGTAACCCTACCAATCCGCCAATAAGGCAAAGTACAATGGATTCTACCAAAAACTCGATGAGAATAACATGTTTTTTAGCACCCAATGCTTTTTTGATACCGATGATATTGGTTCTTTCCTTTACGGATACAAACATGATATTGGCAACAGAAAACATCCCTACAAAGATGGCAAAGCCTCCGATAAATATTCCGGCCATATTGATAACGCCAAAAACAGAGCCTAAGAGATTGGATAAAATGGAAAGGGTATTGAGTGCAAAATTATTTTCTTCACGGGGTTTGAGTTTACGGCTTGCGCGCAGTACACCTACGAGATCATCCTGCAACTGTTCTACTTTTACTTCCGGACGGGCTTTAACTGAAATAGAAGTTCTGCCTTTGTTAAATTCAGAATTAGTGGTATTCACATATTTTCTTGCTGTATTGTAGGGAATGATCGACACATTGTCAAAATTGATAGGGTTGATCAGGTCTTTGCCTTCCTTTTTCAATACACCGACAATTGTCAATTTTTGACCCTTGGCTTTAATGCTTTTACCGCAGGGATCTTCCCCTTCTCTGAAGAGTTTGGTGTACACTTCATAGCCGATAATTATCTCATTGGTTCCTCTGTAAAATTCGTTGGCAGTAAAATAACGGCCATATTGAAAGTTCAGTCCGAACATATCTTTATAATCCTCGGTTACACCAATGTATAATACTCCTGAGGCGCTGCCTGTTTTAGATTCGGTGGCCAGATTGCCTATAAATACGTTGAAGGAGACAATATCTGCACTTTTGCAATTCTTTTTGATGGACAGATAATCGGAATAAGAGGCTTCGGGACGGCGTTGATATTTCCAGAAATTTTCACGCGGATCTTCGCCCCAAGGCATGGTACTCACATAAATGGTATTATTGCCCAATTTCTGAAAGCTTTTGCGAATGCTGTATTCTAATGAATTGACAGCCGAAAGCACCATGATTACACACCAAATACCAATAACAATACCCAGAAGCGAGAGCAGGGTACGGAGTTTATTGGCCAGCAATTGCTGAAAGGCCAGGGCAAAACTTTCGTTGAAAATTCTTATCAGTTGTATGAATTGCATATAGGTATGTTGTTGCAATACAAAGCTAAAAAATAATCCGACAACTGACTATTTTTTTAGACGAGTTCGGTTTTCCAATCGCCAACAAAGGTTTTAAGTTTTATATAATTACTTCAAAACCACAAATTCGGTCCTTCGGTTTTTCTGTCTCCCTTCGGCTGTATCATTTGTGCCGATTGGAACTGTTTCTCCATATCCTTTTGCTTCGAGTCGGTCTACCGAGATTCCTTTACCGACAAGATATTGTTTTACTGCATTTGCGCGACGGTCTGAAAGGCTCATATTATCGGCATCGGCACCCTCATTATCTGTGTGCCCGTTCAATCTGATTCTCATTGTGGGATTTTCCTCCAAAAGCTGTTTCAGCTTGTTGAGCTCATTTTGAGATTCTGGACGAAGATCTGCCGAATTGGTTGAGAAAAATACATTTTTCAAAATAATCGGTTTATTCTCTTTTTCAGGAATCGCCGAATTATTGGGAATGTTTTCTGTAATTGGCTGCAGTGGAATATTCAGCAAAAAAGGATCATTTTGTTTTCTCGATTCTTTGAGCGCAAAATTGTCCGAATAAAATAAGTATTTGGGACGTCGTACATTCAGACTGTAGTCTTTTCCCAAAGGCAGACAAAGCAAAAATTCTCCATCGGCATCAGTTTTGGCCTTTGCGTAGAGTTTACCGGCAGCAATATCATAAATTTCTACCTCAGTTTTGGGCAGGGCTTTGTTGGTAACTGCATCATAGACAAAGCCTTTTACATAAGTAACTTCTCTGGGGCGGGTCCCTTCGGGCATATCGAAATAATAAATATCCAAAGAACCAAAGCCACCGGGACGGTCAGAAGCGATAAATGCCAAAGTCCCTGTGAGGGTAACGGCCAGTGCCTCTTCGTTTTGAGCAGTATTTATGGGGTAACCGAGATTTTCCGGTTTTCCCCAACGGCCGTCGGCCTGCAGGCGAGAAACAAAAAGATCGAGACCGCCCATGCCGGGATGTCCTCCCGAGCTGAAGTAGAGCGTCTGCCCGTCAGGGTGAATGCAGGGTGCACAATCATCATAGGGCGTATTGAGTTCTTCGACAACATTGGGTTCAGCCCAGCTGCCATCGTCATTACGACGACTGATCATTAGGTTTTTATCACCCTGTCCGCGGGCACCGCCACGGGTAAAATAAATGGCATCGCCATTAGGGGCCACAGATGGCTGTGATTCCCAATTTGGGGTATTAATTGCCGGACCAATATTTTTTGGCGTTGTCCATTTTCCGTTTACACGTTCAGAAAAGTAGAGATCGCAACTGCCAAAATCTCCTTTGCGGTTACAAACGGTAAACACCAAAAACTTACCATCGGCAGAAACACTTTGTGCGGCTTCATTCTCGGGGGTATTTACGTTGGGCAGCGGCTCGGCTTTAGTCCATTCGCCATTTTTGCGCAAACTTCGGTAAAGGTCTTCCTGCCCCTCCTGCCCTACTCCAATCTGAACGGTATAAATGAGGGTATTTTCATCGGCCGTGATGGAGGGAAAATAGTCGCGATGACCGGAATTGATATTCGGCCCCATATTTTTAGGATCGAAACGAACAGGTTTTGCTAATGCATCGGGACGAAATTTTGCGTCGCCCAGCATTTTTTTTGCCCTATTGTCACGGGCTTCATTTTTCGGCGGATAGGTCAGGAATTTTTCAAGATGCTGTCTGCTTTCCACGTACTGTTCCTGCTCCATCGCGATCTGACCCAAAGTATAATAAACACCGGGATCATAATCGGGAGCAAGCTTCAGTGATTTATTGAGATACTCTACAGCCATTGGCCATTTTTTTTGCTGAATGTAGCAATCGGCTATTGAATGGTAAGCATTGACAAAATTGGGCTGTTTTTTAATAATCTTCTCCAGCTCTTTGATGGATTGGTCATAGTTGCCGGCATTGAACTCAGCATAGGCAATTTTAAATGCGGCTTTTATTTTTTCGGGTGCTTCTTTTGTAGTAATATAGTTCTGAGACATCAGACTCAGGCTGCAGAGAAGTATCAGAAATAATGCTGTGAGATTTCGCATATTCTTGGAAAATTAACGTTCAAAAATGCCGATTACTGTTGTTCTATCCAGGGATTCTTAGAAAGTGCGCTGTTATAATAAATTGGATTTTCGGATACTTCTTTATCAATCCAATCGGGCAGATTGAAAATCTTATCCTTATCATCCAACTCTAGCTCTGCAATAATCAGGCCCTTATGTATCCCTTCAAAAACGTCCAATTCCCATATCATATTATTCTCACTGAAAGTATATCTGGTTTTTTCTATGAGATAGGGCTCGCAAAGTTCCAATAAGGCAAGTGCATCGGAATGCGGAATTTCATATTCAAATTCAGCTCTTTCGATTCCGACTGTTTTTCCTTTGATGGTCAAGTATCCCTTTTCCCCTTTGGTTCTTACTCTTACAGTACGCTCCGGCGCTGTATTCAGATAACCCTGACGGATATCGACACCTGTGGCCAATTTTTTCAAACGTTCAAAAATTAAATTGTTGACCGTATATTTTCTTTCAATTTCAAGTCCCATGTTGTTTTTTTTTAGGATTATTGATGTTCTTAATTCATTTTAGTTTATCCGGATTATCCTTCACAAAATCTCCCCATCCGCTGTATTTTTTCCCCGATTTACCCAAAACACTGCTGCTTTGGATATAATGACAGTAAGCTACGCCAACAGCATCGGTTGCGTCCATAAATTTATGGTGAAAGTCTCCTTCTACCAGGTGCGGAAGCATAGCTGCTACCTGTTCTTTGGATGCAGCACCCTGTCCGGTCACCGATTTTTTTACAGAACGGGGGCTATATTCAATAATGGACAATCCTTTACAGGCAACAGCAGTCATTGCTGCACCCTGTGCCCTGCCTAATTTCAGCATGGCCTGAACATCTTTCCCAAAGAATGGAGCTTCAATAGCAGCATCGGTCGGTTCATACAGATGAATGAGTTTTTGCAGTTCCTCATAGATGAATTTCAGTTTTGCGGGTTGATCTTCAAACTTGCGCATATCTAAAACACCCATTGAAATTAATTTAGGTTTATTTCCGGCTGCCTGCAAAAAAGCATATCCTAGAACATTACTGCCGGGATCAATGCCTAATATTATTTTTTTCATAAACTACTTTTGTACAAAGATAACAAAAAGCCCTTATAAAATCAACTGTCATTAGACGCTCTGTGAGATTCCCGTAAAATGAATCTTATGCCTAAATAAAAGCAAACAAAACCTGCTTCCATTTATTTTTTATGATTGATTATAACCGTTCCTCTTGAGTGATCTGCCTGTTGTGTCTTTCATTCTCTGATAATTGTTATCGTTCTCCTTTTTTCTGCTTTAATGGTTTTAAAGCTTACAGCAATAATACTTTCAGGTATTTGTAGCCTACTTTTTGTCCATTAACCCCAAATTTAAATATGAATAAATAAACGAGCAAAAATTATAAAAGAAGTTAAAGCGTTCAATATTCTCTGAATCAACAAGGCGATTTCTATTAAACGTGGATTGTGATTCCATTGCAGAGCTATGCATATACTCAGTTCTCGGATAATACTTTTTAGTCCTCAATGATATAACTACAGAGCTCACTTTGATTGGTTCAGTACACATTTTGTTCAAAAGCATTGTTTTACAATAATTTTGTTTAAGAAATAATGATAGCTGATACAAATCTGAAGTTGCTTCTTATCCTTTTTAACTGATAAACATCCAATTTTGTCAGGATTTACAGAAATATAATTCACAATAGAAGATAAATAGTTTTATTAAACAAGTTTACAAAAATGACAATTAGTTATTATCTTACCTACTGAAAAATATCTTTCATCAATTTAATCCAGATATTGTCATGCAGGAAAAAAGACCTAATGAAATTAACATAGAACTGCCCGAAGAAATTGCAGAAGGCGTGTATTCCAACCTTGCAATTATTACTCATTCGCATTCTGAGTTTGTTCTAGACTTTGTGCGTATTGTACCAAATATAGCTCAAGCTAAAGTAAAATCAAGAGTAATACTGACCCCGCAACATGCCAAAAGGTTGATAATAGCACTTCGTGATAATTTGCGCCGTTATGAGGAAAGCTTTGGCACTATTCAGGATATTGAAGGTGGTGCACCATCTTTTCCTATGGGATTCAACGGCCCTACAGGACAGGCATAATTGTTTTAAGAATCTTATTTTCAGTTAACCAAAATTTTTATTTAGAAATTTATTCGCTTCGTAGTCCATCATGTATTCTAATTATAGATTTGGGTTAACTCAGAACCTTTATTAGTTTTGGTAATGAACCCCTTAGGGCTCCGGTTAACTTACAATTCGATACTATGACATAGCCCTCGCTATATTTTTGGGTTAAATACTTATGTAATTTCATACAAAAAGGGAGCCGATTTCAATTGCTTGAAATCGGCTCCTTAATATTTTAATAAATCAATAGGCTATATTTCGCCTTCATTGGAGAATTCATTATCCAAATCTTCATCTGTCAGTACAGATTCTTCAAACTGGCGCATGCCTGTACCTGCAGGTATACGTTTACCAACGATTACATTTTCTTTCAAACCGGCTAGTCCATCTGTCAAAGCAGAGATAGCAGCAGTACTCAATACTTTTGTAGTCTCCTGGAACGAAGCAGCAGAGATCCAACTTTCAGTACCCAAAGATGCTTTGGTGATACCCTGAAGTATAGGGCGTGAAGTTGCAGCAACAGCCTGACGGGCTGTCATCAATTTTTTATCACCGCGACGTAATGAAGAATTTTCTTCACGCAATTGACGTTCTGTAATAAACTGTCCTGCAAAATATTTACCTGAGTCACCTGCATCTTCAATCAAAAGTTTGTCGAATACACGGTCATTCTCTTCCTGGAAAGCAAAGCGGCCAACGGCCTCTTTTTCTAGGAATTTGGTATCGCCCGGATCAGTAATCTGAACCTTACGCATCATTTGTCGAACGATTACTTCAATGTGTTTATCATTGATGGTAATACCCTGTGCACGGTAAACCTCCTGAATTCCATTAACAACATATTGCTGTACGGCATTAGGACCTTTGATTGCTAGAATATCCTGAGGCGCGACAGAACCATTTGATAACTGTGTACCTGATCTTACAAAGTCAGCTTCTTGAACAAGAATATGTTTTGAAAGACCAACGAGATATTTGCGTTTTTGGCCGTCTTTTGCAGTAATAATAATCTCACGGTTTCCGCGTTTAACACGACCGAAGCTAACGATTCCATCAACCTCAGCAACAACTGAAGGATTTGATGGGCGACGGGCCTCAAATAACTCGGTTACACGTGGTAAACCACCTGTTATATCCTGGATTTTACCCATCGTGCGAGGTATTTTCACCAAAGTTTGACCTTCACTTACTTTGTCACCATCATTGATCATAATGTAAGCACCTACAGGCATTGTGTATGAGCGAAGTTCCACCTGATCTTTGT
>JBIKQC010000218.1:0-7690 GCA_044349855.1 Saprospira sp. | reverse complement strand
CAATGAATTCAATGGCATTATCCTGCAGGGTGCCTTTGCCAACTCTCAGTTTTTCCTCGGGAAGGGCGCAGGCAGCAGTCCCACAGGTTCGGCTGTATTGTCCGACATTTCAGCACTAACCTACGATTATCGCTACGAATACAAAAAAATTGCACAGAACAGCGACCTTAGCTTCAGTCAGGATCAATTGTTGGAAGTCTATGTGCGCTACGAAAACAGAGATGATCTGAATCTATCAGATTTTGACAATATCTCTCAACGATTTGAATCGCAGGCCTACAGCTATGTAATCGGCGAGATCAATTTGGATAAACTGAATAATCTGCCTTGGACAAAAAACCCAAAAGTATCGCTGATTGTCAATAAAATTTTATCAACTGTAAAAGAAGAATTTGCCATTCCGGGTCATAAGGAATTGGAATATGTGGTGTGATTGATGTGCGGATGATTGATGTGCGGATATGCGGATTTTAACCCTCGGTTTATTTCAATTATAGAACTCGCTCTGCTCGGTTCTCAATTCTCAATTCTCAATTATAAAATATGAATTACCAAAATATAGGTCCTAAAGAATTTAAATCAGGATATGAAAATGCCGTTGGTGCTGTGCTGATAGATGTGCGCAGACCTGAAGAAATTGCGGTCAATAAGATACCCGGTGCAATCGAATTAGATTTTTATGCAGCAGATTTTGCTGAAAAAGTGCTTTCACTCAATAAAGACAAAACCTATTACATTTATTGCCGCAGCGGAAACAGAAGCGGACAGGCCTGCGGGCTGATGGCCCAAAACGGTTTTGCCAATACTATAAATTTGGCAGGCGGTATGTTGGCTTGGGATGTGACGGAGTGGTAAGCTGTTTTAAATGATTTATTCAAGGGAAACGGCAGGTAAAATATCTCATAATAAATTACTATCTTTGTGGAAAACAACAAAACATGAGCACTTTACCTATTGGCATTCAGGATTTTGAGACTTTGAGAAGCGGAAAATATCTCTATGTGGATAAGACCGAGCAATATTTCAATATCTTTGGTGAAGGTAAATATTTCTTCCTCTCCCGTCCCCGCCGTTTCGGTAAATCCCTTCTGCTTTCAACCTTGAAATACCTCTATCAGGGAAAAAAAGAATTGTTCAAAGGACTTTGGGTTGAAGATAAATGGGATTGGGAAAAGTCCTATCCTGTGATCCGAATTGACCTTAGTGAAATTAATACCCGCAAAGGAACATTGGAAGATGGGTTGATGATTCAACTCAAGCGACAGGCGGATAACTACGGAATTGACTTAACAGCAAAAGATGCAGCTTCCTGCTTTCAGCAACTCATTTATGAACTGGGCAGGGCTGAACAGAAATGCGTGGTACTGGTCGATGAATATGATAAACCCATTACGGATTATATCACGGAAGAAGCTGCAGCCAAGCAGCATGTAAAAGAATTAAAATCCTTTTACGGAATTCTGAAAGGTTCAGATCAATACCTGCACAAAGTTGTAATCAGCGGAGTTTCAAAATACGGAAAAGTATCTATTTTTTCAGATCTGAACAATCTGAATGACATCAGCATGAAAGCTGAAACAGCAAAAATTTGCGGATATACACAGGATGAATTGGAGTATTATTTCAATGATTATATCAGCAAAGCTGTCGGAAAATTTAATATTGGCAAGGATCAGCTTTTAGACAGTATCCGACGCTGGTACAACGGATATATTTTCGATGACGAGCTAACGGCAAGACTTTACAACCCTTTTTCAATACTCAATTTTTTTGATAAGTATCAATTTAAAAACTATTGGTTCGAAACAGGAACTCCCAGTTTTCTGACAGAACTGATATCGGAAGAAAAAATAGACCCTGCTCGTCTGGAATACCTGAAAGCCACAGACATCATGTTTAAATCGGCTGATATTGAACATGTTGATACGCTTTCGCTTTTGTACCAAACCGGTTATTTGACCATTAAAGACATCACAGGTCCTTACGAAAGCCGCCGTTATATTTTGGGATTTCCAAATGAAGAGGTGCGCTTTTCTTTTATGACTTATCTGCTGGCAGAATATTCTCAGGATTCCCCTACGCTGATCAGTGCAGATGTCATTGTAAAAATTCAGGACTCCCTTTGGGATAGGGATTGGCCTGCATTTATCGATGTGTTGAATCATGTTTTTTCAACGGTTCCCTATCCCATTTTTAATTCCAATGAAGCCTATTATCATGCTTTGGTACATGTAACCCTCACGCTGACCGGCAATTTGGTGCTATCTGAAGTCCTGACCAATAAAGGCCGCATTGATACGGTGTTGGAAACTAAGGATATGGTCGTAATTTTTGAATTTAAAATGGACAGCAGTGCCGAAATTGCATTGAAACAGATCTACAGCAAGGGTTATAACGAACGTTATGCAAAATCCGGCAAGGAACTGTTTTTGATCGGTGTAAATTTCGACAGCGGGGAAAGGAAGATTGTGGATTGGAAGGTTGGGTGATAATGGCAGTTAAGAAATCGATGATTTATTAATATTTTTGCTTATTTGGTATAACAGCCCTTATGCCTCCTCTCGGATCTTCCACATCGCCTTCATATCTGGGAATTAGGTGAATGTGAACATGATCAACAGTTTGACCTGCATTTATACCAATATTAATTCCCACATTAAACCCATCTGGATTAAATCGCTTTTCTAAAAGCTTTTTTACTTGATTTAACATAAAAATACAAGCTGACTGCTCTCTAAATGTTAAATCAAAATAATCCGAACAATGTTTTTTGGGTATAATTAAAGCATGACCCTTATTTACAGGAAATTTATCATAGATAGCATAAGCAGTAGCAGATTCAACAATTAATTCCCTTTCTGAATCCGGACTACAAAAGGGGCAACCAGTATTACTATTCGTAATTAGCTGATTATAATGCCTATATTCATAAATTTCACAACTTTCATTTCGAAAAATTGATTTCGAATTTAAAATGACGTTACATTGGTAAGTTTTCTTTTGATAAAACTTGTGTGTTCTGTAACCTTCAAATTGTAAGTCCCGCCTTACCGCAAAAAACACTTTACCGCTAGGTTTTACTAATTGTGAAAGCTCCATTAAAACAATAGCCTGCTCTTCAGGAAGCAAGACATTTAACACATAAAAACAGATAATGGTATCAAATCTTTTTTGAGGGTAATTTGGGAAATAATGTTTGTCGTATCCAGTTATATCTATTCCTTTTTCTTTTAGTAAGTCAACATCTTTTCCAAATCCGCAGCCAAAATCTAAAACATCTCCATTAAGTAAATTCCTGTTCATTAAGAATTTTGCAGGAAAGGAAAGTGATTCCCTTTCTTTTGCCGTTAAATGACTAAATAAATTTGATTTTAAACTTTCCATTCGTTATACCCACGATTAGAAATTAAATAATTACAACTGTTTTGGAGTTGCTTGATTCCGGTTTCTTTCCAAGTTTCAAATGAATTATTCCCCAATAAGGCCACCTGGATTTCTTTTCTAAATCTATTTGATTGATTTTCATTTATAATTTCCCAGTATTCTATGATTTGATCTTTTCTTTTTTCAATCAATTCAGGGGAAGGAATTTTAGCTCTTTTTAGATTATTAATAGTCGGTGTAGATGGCAGTAAATTCCACAGATCGTTGTTCTTCCAAATAGAAAATGGAATGATATGGTCTATCTCGTATTTAGAAATTTTATTTCCTGTCCAAACACAGTATACTTCTCCTTCTTTTTGTAAAATTTCTTTGTATATGCTTTCAGATTTTTTAACTTCCCTTTCTGTAATTGGGCTTTTCAAAACTGCTCCAATTACAAATTCTATTGGAAGATTAATACCTGAAGCATTCACTGAAAATTCCGCCCATTTAAAAAGAATAGAATCCTGTCCACTTATAAAACTGCCTAATATTTTAAATGCATCATAATATTCTTTTGGTATTGAAAAAGTACCAAAATTCTGTATTAAGAACCCAAAATCAATCTCGTTAACTGTTTTCTTTGGCGTTTTATTTTCAAAATTAAAAATTGAATAGTATTTATTGTTTACTGACCATCCAATATATTTCATTGGCATTAGGGTAATTGTATCTCTAAGTTTTTTTGCCAACACAAAAAAATCATCCTGTAGGTATTTTGGGATACCTTTATTTCTCAAATCATTATAAAAAGCAGAAAAACCTCCATTTCCTTTGTAGGCTGATATTATATTGTCAAAAGAAAGGCTGAAAGCCAGATTGTTTTTACCATTTATTTGTGGTATTACAGTTTGAGATTCCAAAATTGGGTAATAATACAACAACCATTTTTCAATCATTAATCCTATTGGAAAACATACTCTGTTATCATTAAAAGAAATATATGGTGAATTATCCTGAATAATATCGATTACGCCTCTCAGAAGCGCAAACTTATAAGTCGTTGTTTTACTGTCTCTCTCAATAATTTTACTGATATTATAAAAGATTTCATTATTCATGTAAACTTGCATTTTCTGATTTGACATTGTGTGCATAACAAATATAACATTCCCGAACCACAATTGCAAGTGAACATTAATTATACATACGGGAAACGTTCCAACATCAACAAAAAGGACCGCCTCATCGACAGTCCTTTCATTATATCTTCAGTTTACTCCCCCTTCAAATACCTTTCCACCAAAATATTTCGATGATGGATTTCATGTCCCACATTAATATAAGCCAAAGCCCTTACAGAAAAAACTGCACCATTCGCCCGGCCTGTCCGTTTAGACTCCTCATCATTGAAACGGCTAAAAAGACGGACGGTATTTTCTCTCAAAATTTCCCAGTCTTCTACAAAGGTACTCAGCGGAAACCGTTCCGTTTCTTCCAGAACTGAAACATAATCGTCCTGTTCAAAACCGGGCAATTCCGTTTTATCCTTGCGGGCAAATCGCAAAGCCCGATAATTCATAATGCGTTCTGAATCAATCATATGCTGTAGAAGTTCTTTGATTGTCCACTTGCCTTCTGCATAGCGGAAATTGCCCATAGAAGGGGAAATCTGCTGCAGGATTGCCTGCGTTTTCTGATGTTCTTTGCGCATCAGCTCAATGATATCACCTTCGGGTACAAGGCTGATATAATAACCGTAAAAGGTTGCGTATTCATTTACAAGGGGACGTTCCATGATATTAGTTATAGTATGTATTAGATGATTATTTAAGAAAAACGGATTCAAAAATAGGATTCAATTCAAAACAATTCAACTCTTTTTTCCTTTAGGATGTGCTTTCTCATATACCTTTTTCAGATTCTCGATGGAGGTATGCGTGTACACCTGAGTAGATGCCAGGCTGCTATGACCCAATAAATCCTTGATGGCATTTAACTCCGCCCCGTTATTGGAAAGGTGTGTGGCAAAGCTGTGGCGCAGTACGTGAGGACTCCTTTTTTTTGCTGTGGTTACAGTAGAAAGGTATTGTCTTACTTTATTGTAGACAAACTTTGGATAAATCTCTTCTCCCCTGTCTGTCAGAATCAGCGAATTGAGCTCAAGTTCAGGAAAAAGCTCCTTGAGCATTGCTTTATATTTATCCAAAGCTTTTTCAATATGAGGTAGAATCGGCACTATTCTCATTTTGCCACCCTTTCCAAAAATTCGGAAACAGTGGTTTGATCGGTCTATATCGCTCCATTTCATACTGATGAGTTCACTGCGGCGCATACCCGTAGTGTAGAGCAGATCTAGCATGAGATAGTCTCTCATCCCTTCAAATCCTTCCGGAAAAGTAATGCGTTCAAAAAGCTGTTCAATTTTCTGTTCTTCCACAAAAACAGGAAGCCTTTCCCCTTTTTTGGGCAAAATAACCCCTGTGAGCGGATTGTGGACAATATGTCCCCGCTGTCTCAGAAATTTATAAAACGATTTCAATGAAGAGGCCTTTCGGTGAATACTCGAGGCCGTGATTTTTGCCTGTAGCAAAGAAACAACCCAAGAGCGGATATGCATAGTCTGTACCTTCAAGAGATCTTCCAACTCATACTGTAGCTGCAAATAACCGATAAACTGCTCCAAATCTGTCTGATATGACAGGCAGGTATGCGGAGAATAGCGCTTTTCGTATTGAAGATAGTTGATAAATTGTGTTAACATATGGAATACAGATTTCGGCTTTTAGGCGAATTATATTTCTTCCAAAAACTCCATAAATTCACTGAAATCTTCCAATACAACAACATTATCGGGCAATTGAAGTGCCCTTACAAGGGAACGTACTGTTGAAAGTATCTGCAGATTAGGATGATTTAAGCTCAGTTTATTTAAAAAATCCTGTGGATTGTTTTTGGGATTATAATCGGAAAGTATTGTAAAAAGGCAGTTCGGTTCAAAAATTGGAATTGCGACATTTAAGTCATTCAATGAAATTCCTTTTCCCAGATACATTGTTCTGCAGCCTTTTGCCCTCAAAAGATAATGGATCAGCGAGAGCAGTACCTCCTGATCGTCAACCTGCGGGTCAAAGAGTAATACTTTGGGTTTCAAGGCCGATGCTTTTGAATCCGGCAAGACTAACTTATCTGTATGAACTGCAATTTTCTGTTTGATCAAATTATTGATAAAATGCTCATGAACAGTACTTATAGATCCTGTAAGCCAGAGTAAACTCAATTTTTCCAAAAAAGGTATAATGATACCTACTACCGTTTCTTCAAAACCATCTTTTTCAATCGAACCGCCGATTATCTGTTCAAATTTCTCTTCGCTCAATTCTATCATTGCCATAGTCAATGATTGCAACTGATTGGTATTCTCCATGCTGTCCTGAGAGATGGAACTTACCTTTCGGCTGATTTCCTCCCTCGACATTATCGAAATTTTAGATATACGATGTCCGTTCCGATTCAGGAAAGCAACATTGAGCAGGTACTGCAGATCCTCATCGGTATAATACCTGATATTGGTTGCCGTACGTTTAGGTTCAATGATATGGTAGCGCTGTTCCCAAATCCGAATAGTATGAGCTTTAATTCCCGACAGTTTTTCTAAATCGCGTATAGAGTAATTTGCCAAAATATTGTTTTTTAGCAATATGTATTTAATTGAAAAATAATATTCTGTGTCTGTAATCTAATTTTATAAAACAATGGAGCACAAAGATAGTTTAGATTAGATAAATAAAAAGCCAAACTAAGCAATTTTGTTCAATATTATAGCCTATTTACTTCAAATAAAAGCATTTAAACTCCTCTAAGGAATTTAAATGCTTTTGTAAAGATTTATAATATAGTCTAATTTACCTTTTGCTAAAGCTTAGCATCTGTCCGGATGGGTCCAAATCTACCAGAATTGTATCTTCGGGCTGGAACTTGCCGGCCAATAGTGCCTTTGACAATTCGTTGACCAATTCGCGCTGCAATACCCTTTTCATCGGACGTGCACCAAATGCAGGTTCATAACCCAAATCTGCGAGATAGTCAATTGCTTTCTGTGAGATTTCCATCTGATAACCCTGATCGTTAACGCGTTTTGTCACGCTTTTTACCAAAAGCATCAGAATTTGTCTGATCTCTGCTTTGTTCAGCATCGTGAACATAACGGTATCATCAATACGGTTGAGAAACTCGGGACGAACATGTTTTTTCAGTTCTTCCAAAACCTCCAATTTTGTTGTTTCAATGATAGACAGGCGTTTTGAAGCATCCACATCATCCAAAC
>JBIKQC010000217.1:0-7708 GCA_044349855.1 Saprospira sp. | reverse complement strand
AGTACGGTGGATACCGCCATCAGTCCCTGAAAAAAGTTGGTTAACTGCTGTAGGTTTAAAAACAAGTGTTTGTACATCGGGGTGATGCGAAACACCGCCCACACTGTATAGTGCATAAGTTGAAGCGCCTGCGTAACCGCCTATGCGAACAAAGTTAGTGGAGTTAATATCTGTTACCTTGTAAGCATTGGTGCTGCCAATTACGACAAAATTAGCATTATCAGGTTTTACAGCTACACACATATCATAGCCTCCTTGGGTATTAAATGGATCGTTTCCCGCACTCCCACCGGCTTCATCCGGAATTTTATTCGAAAAGTTAGTCCAAGTTGCAGTTGCCTGATTCCAGCGCCAAAGATCAGAATCACCGGGAGATGCGGTAGCTGCATTACTTTCATAAAGCACGTAAAGCAAATTCTGGTTAGATGGAGCAATTGCCAAAACTGCACGGCCAATCTGGTTCCAACCCACAGGGGCAGCATCTGTGGCTATTCTGCTCCAAGTGCCCGCTGCTACTCCTGTTGCATTAGTAGAAGTCCATACACCTTCCTGTGCTGCCGGTCCAACACCGGAAAAAGCAGTATAAACTCTGCCTGTACTGGAAATGACAAGATCAGTAACATGATCTGTACCAAAAGGTCCTGTTGCAGTCTGTTCTGTTAGCCAAGCATTTGCAGAAATATCGAAACGGAATATCGCACCTAAAGCTGCAACAAATAAGTCACCGGTTATTGGATGAACCGCTATGCGGGTGATAATATCGAAACGCTGATCAAAGGTAAATTCGTTATTTGCAGCAGGAAAACTCATCTGTGTCCAGGTAAGTCCATTGTCGCTTGAACGCCAAACACCATGCCCGGCATAAAATGCCCCATTGAAGGATGCGCTGTTTCCAGAACCCTCACCTGTACTGTAATACCAAATATTTTGAAACCCGGCACGAGGATCCTGTGCAATAGAAGTAACATTGTGCTGTTGATCCAAAGAAGAAACTCTTGACCAGTTTGTTCCTCCATTTGTAGTGCGAAATACACCACTGCTTACTCCGCCGGCCAAAATGGTATTGCCTGTTGCATTTGATAAGTCAAATGCTATTGCACGTGTTCTGCCTCCTAAGTTATCAGGTCCGCGAACTGTGAAATTAGCCAAAGAAGCAAAAGCTGATTTCATGCCTTCAAATGCAAGGGGAGCATTAAGCGCAGCGCGACTTTCAGCAGCTTTATCGGCTTTCGATACCATTCCGGTCAATGGATTTGCCTGCCTGTAGTATTCGTGGAGTTCCCTAGCCATGTGAAACATAGCACGTTCTTCATTGGTTTTCTTTTTACCCTTTTTCTCGGGTTTTAAACTAAGCGGTCTTACCAGATCAAAATCAATCATCTTTTTCGGATTTTTTTCCGAAAAGGAGCAAGAACCCAAAAAGAAATATAAGGTAGTAAAGAGAATGGAAATGTGTAATTTTTTTTTCATATGTACTAAATTGGCCAATTAATAAATCTAAGTTAAAACTAATTATTCAAAAAAAAACGAATAGCATAATATAGTTTTGACGGAGCTTTTTAAAAAAAAATGGGACTTACATTGCTGAAAGTACCATTTTTATAATTTTGAAGCCAATTTATACTTTTTTATCTTATTTATTTGTTAATCCAGACATTATTTTGAACATCTACATCTGCCATTCGGGTAGAAGGGTCAATTGTGATCTTTGTTATATTTTTAAATTTGATGGGAATTTCAAATTCATAAGTTGCATGTGTCCACCACCAATCCTTTAATACAGTTCTTTCTCCATATTGGCCTTCATCCGGTTTTTCGCCCCGCATTAAATCGAGCGGAATGTAAAAATTGGCTGTTTTGGTTTTTTTGCCATCTTGATATTCTACAACAAGGTCAATTGGCATAGGCATTCTGCCATTTTTAACTTTATTTTTGCGTTCCTCCCAAATTTTTCTTTCCAGAATAATTTTTGTGTCTTTTTTGTCATCATAAACAGAGTCGATGGCATAATCGATAGTATGAATGGTATTTACCCAATATTCTTTATACCAGTCCAATTCAAGACCTGAGCGTTTTTCCATAACGCGAATAAAATCATTTGGATTGGGATGTTTGAAACTCCAGTTTTTGTAATAGTCAAGCATACCCTGATCAAAAGCTTCCTTTCCGATGATATATTCCAATTGTTTTAGGAAAACAGCACCTTTGTTATAGGCTCCCGAGCTATAAGCAGTGTTGGTCATATAATGATCGGCATGTACAGAAAGCGGCTCCTCAATCCCAGCTTTTGAAATGGCAAAATAACCGTCGTATGAATCTTTTTGCAGATTTAATTCCGGTTTTGCATTTTTCTTATTAAAAAGATGATCCTGAACAACTTCAGAGCTGAAACTTGTAAAACCTTCGTCCATCCAGGCATGCAAAGCTTCATTACTTCCCATGAGCATTTGGAACCAGTTGTGCATCAATTCGTGTATCATAACACCAACCAATGAAGGAAAGGGTCTGCGCCCTGTGATAAGAGTTCCCATAGGATATTCCATGCCGCCATCACCACCCTGTACAAAGGAATACTGTCGATAGGGATAGTCACCATATTGCTTTTCAATAAATTTGAAGGCTTCAATCATTGTTGCCTGCGATTCTACCCAAGTTTCAGCATAGTCTTTATCGTTCTGATAAAAGAAATGAATATCAGTAGTATCGTCCAGTTTTACAATGTTATGAAGATAATCCGGATCTGCACCCCAGAAAAAATCATGTACTTTTGGTGCAAAGAAATGCCAGGTCAATTTTTCTTTTTTACTGTTGTCAGGTTTTAGGCCTTCGTCCTGATAGCCGTGCCCGATTTCGTTTTTATTCTGCAGATAGCCTGTTCCACCGATTACATAGTTTTTAGGAATAGTAATTTTTACATCAAAATCTCCCCAAATGCCATAAAACTCGCGGGCTACATAAGGATTTGGATGCCAACCCTGATAATCGTATTCGCACATTTTGGGATACCATTGCGACATGGAATATTCTATTCCTTCAGCGCTATTTCGCCCACTGCGTCGCACCTGAATAGGAATTTGGCTCTCAAACTCCATATAAAAGGTATCAGCTGCACCCGGTTTGATGGGCGTATTAAGTGTTACTTCCAGAATAGTTTCTTCCACATGATACTTAACAGCTTTACCGTTATGATTCAGGGTTTTAATTTTATGCCAGCCCGTTTCCTCTGGTTTTAGTTTTGAAATCCTGTTGCCTACTCTTGGATCGGGGTCAATAATTTTTCTCGACATTTCATCCATCTCAGATCCGGGCTGAAAAGCATTGAAGTAAAGGTGGTAGAAAACTTTACTTATTTCATCCGGCGAGTTGTTATAGTAGATAATGGTCTGAACGCCTTTGAACTGATGTTTTTCAACATTCATGTCGATCTCCATAAAATATTTACAGGCCTGTTGCCAACGGTTTTGATCCTGAGCGCTGAGCTGATAAAGGGCAGCAGTAATAAATAAAGCAGTTAATAAGGCGTTGAATTTCATCTCTTATATAATTTTTGATCAATATCCAGTTTGCTAATTTTGTCCCGAAGAGCGATTTTACGAAAAAAAATAATGGATTTGCTACAAAAATATACAAAATCGCTTAATGTACCGATGAAAATTTTTAATTGAAGAAGATTTGTGTTTAAATTTTTGTTGTCTTTGTTTTATAACAAACATATAACCGGATGGATTCAAAAATCAAATCCAAATATTATAGCATAACGCTGCCGCGGGCTTATTTTACTTTTGTCTCGTCAACAGCTGACGAGACAAAAGTAACAAAAAATCAAGTCGGAGCCAATTCATTTTTGGATTGTTGGGTCATTCCAACTACCTAACAATCCAAAACCAGAATCGGCCAGACTGTCCATTTGCATGATATTTTTTGCTTTTTTATTGAATTTTCAGGTATAGAGCCTTTCCCAAAAGGGCCGCTTCTATATGCCGGTGCCTCCGCCATTCTGAAACGGTGCCTGCGGCTCGTAATTTTAAGTATTTTAGTATAAAATCAAATTTTAGCAAATGAGCTATTCGTTTAAGTGCCATCAGAATATAAATTTGATAAAATTATATTAAGATTTTTGCGTAAATCGCTCTCTCAGCGCCTTATTCAATGGTTCTCTAATAAAAAAGTGACCATCACTTACTACATTGATCTCAGCCTTGATTGGCTTATGGCGGCGATTTAGTCTTTCGATAAAACGTTCACCGGCACTCATTGGCGTTAATGAATCTTTAATTCCATAATAAATAAGTAATTCAACATTGTGTCTGCGGATAAGTCTGCGGAACTGCTGCAATTTTCTTGGAAAGAAAAACAATGAAGCCCATGTATTGAACATGCGTTTACGCAGTTTTTCATCGCCCAGCTGTCGGCTAAAAAACACATGGGTCATGCGATCGAGCCAACCGAATTTTTTAGAATAATCCAAAAGTTTTGCACTGATTCTAGGCTTTGCGGTCGTCCATTTAAAAATCTGCCGCATGGGATAACTGAACAAAACTTTGTTGTAAATCACGGATTTTTGCAGACCAGCCGGCGCGAGTAAGATAAGTTCGTCAACTGAAGGTGCAAAATGTTTAAAAATGCCCATTACAAAAAGTCCGCCCATGCTATGAGCCATCATACTGAAGCGTTCGTAGCCAAGTTCTTTTCGGAAACTGTTCACAATCCTTTTTATATCGCGGGGATAAAATATTTCTTTATTCCAAACAGTTTCGCCATGAAAAGGGGCATCAATAGCCACAACAGTATATCTTTCGCTCAAACTTTCACTAAGTTTCAGGAAAAGGTCGCTTTTGTCTCCAAAACCATGAAAAACAATCAATAGCTTGGCACCATTGCCAAACATAGTGTAGTGAATCTTATGTTTTTTGTACTGAAGAAACATACCGAAAAGATTTAATAACTATACTTTATTCAAAAGTACAATTATTTTTGTTTCGAAATATTAAAAATTAAATCCATTTAATCATTTTTTTTTGTTAATTGCATTATAAACGAAGAAAAAGTATTGTAAAAAAGAATTTTATAAGATGAACAAAGCGGAAATTATTTTACAAACAGCTGAATACGTAAAAGAAACATTAAAAGAAGCCGAAGGCGGACATGACTGGTTTCACATAGAAAGGGTATGGAAATTATCCAAAAAAATCTGCGAATCGGAAACTGCCGATTATTTTACTGTAGAATTGGGGGCATTGCTGCATGATATTGCCGATTCTAAATTCCATAATGGCGACGAGGCTGAAGGCCCACGCAGAGCAAGAGTTTTTTTGACAGTAATGAATGTCGAAGAAACTGTAATTGAACATATTGAAAATATTATTGCCAATATTTCATTCAAAGGCGGTAAAGTAGCTGCAGAATTCTGTTCCAAAGAGCTTCAAATAATTCAGGATGCTGATAGAATAGATGCTCTGGGCGCTATTGGTATAGCAAGAACTTTCAATTATGGCGGTTTTAAAAATCATCAGATTTATAATCCAGATATTGCCCCAAATCTGAATATGACTAAGGAAGAATACAAAAACTCTAAGGCGCCTACGCTCAATCATTTTTATGAAAAACTTTTACTTCTGAAAGATCTTATGAATACTGAAACTGGTCGTAAAATGGCCGAAGATCGGCACCGTTTCATGGAACTTTATTTGGAGCAGTTTTATTCCGAATGGAATGGTGTAAAATAAATAATCAGTCTTTATACTAACATATAAAAGAATATCAAATGTTTGACTTTATTGGTGACATACACGGACATGCAGATAAACTGCGCGAAATGCTCGAAAAAATGGGCTATTCAGAAGGAGAAAGCGGTTATGCACATCCCAGCAGAAGAGCTTTTTTTCTGGGTGATTATATAGACAGAGGGCCTAAAATCAATGAAACACTTTCAATTGTACGCCGAATGGTGGAAAGTGGCAATGCTGAAGCAATTATGGGCAATCATGAGTACAATGCGCTTATGTTTCATTACCCTGAAAAAGAGGGCGGTCATCTGCGCAAACATTTGATCAAGAACATTATGCAGCATTATGAAACACTTAGTCAGTTTCTAAACAGACAGGAGGAATATGAAGATTATCTCAATTGGTTTTTCTCTTTGCCGCTTTATTTCGAGACAGACAGCTTCAGAGCGGTACATGCCTGTTGGGATGAAACACATATTGAATTTCTTCGCGCCAATTTAACAGATGATAAGCTTTGCGATTCCCTAATTTATGAAGCTTCTTCAATGAATTCTGCTATGTATTTAGCGGTGGAAGATACCTTGAAAGGCAAAGAACTGAGAATGCCGGATGGCCTCTATTTTTTAGATAAAGAAGGAAATCACCGTCATGAATACCGTATAAAATGGTGGGAAGAAACAGAAAAGGCAACTTTCAGAAATATCAGTATTGAAGATATTCCGCACTTGCCTGAAATCCCGGTCCCTCTGGATCTTTTAGGTAATGGCAAAGTTTACGGACCTGCTGAAAAACCGGTGTTTTTTGGGCATTATTGGCTGAAGCATGAAGATCATCCAAGTTTTTTCAGAGATAATATTTGTTGTTTGGATTTCAGTGTGGCAAAACATGGCCATCTGGCCGCTTATCGCTTTGATGGGGAGCAAAAATTGGATATTCAAAAACTGATACTCGTTTAAGGCTGCTCTGAAAAATAATCCTTACTTTTGTGGCAAAACATCAGATCAGTCATGATAAATGCTGTAGAAGTATCTCAAAAATTGTCCTACGAACTGGAATTCTCATTTTGTACACTGGTAACTAAACCAGAGGAATACCAAAAAATGCTTGACTCTTTGGAAAAGTCTGGTTTTAATTCATTGAACGCTGAATTTCTTTATATTAATAATGCTGCTGCCAATGTTTTTGACGGGTTTTCCGGTTTAAGACATTTTTTATCATTGGCAAAGGGTAAATATATCTTTTTGTTGCATCAGGATATTGTCTTCTTTGACAATATCGACATTTTGAGAAACAGATTGAACGAATTGGATAAGCTCGATCCCAATTGGGCTATAGCCGGAAATGCCGGTGCAAGAGAACCCAAAAATTATTATATAAAAGTTACCGATTACAAAAACAATTTATTTGTAAAAGGCGATAAATTGCCCGCTGCTGTTAACAGTTTAGATGAGAATTTAGTGATTGTAAAAAATGAAGCTCAGCTCACGCTTTCTCATGACCTGAATGGATTCCACTTTTATGCTACAGATTTATGTCAGATTGCTCAGAATCTTGGCTATACCTGTTATGTAATAGATTTTCATGTTCAACATTTTGGACCCGGCTATCTTTACAATGATTTTTTTGAATCCAAATCGGCTTTTATTAAAAAATACTCTAAAATAAGAAGGGCAAAATTTCTGCAGACTACCTGTATCCGATTGTATGTGGGTGCCGGGCTGCCCGGTCGTTATTTTTGGAATTCAAGTGTTGGAATGTTTCTGGCTAAGGAGTTCTACAGAATTTACAATTTTGTAAAATACGGAAAAAGATGAACGGGTTGATGTGCGGATGTCGGATGTGCGGTTGGATTTTAAAAAACTAATATATTCACAAAACCTTGTTAAACAATTAAACAGGTCAGCCCTATGGGGCTTTTTTTTTATCTTATTCAATTATAGCTAAGAACATTTGACTCCTACGGAGCCATTTTTCGCTCCAGA
>JBIKQC010000216.1:0-7718 GCA_044349855.1 Saprospira sp. | reverse complement strand
TCAAACTGCGCAATCCTATCTATCAGGAAACTGCAGCTTTTGGCCACATGGGTCGTAAGAACGAAATTGTAACAAAAACATTCAAAGGTCCTGATGGAACTATCGTAACTAAAGAGGTTGAACTCTTTACTTGGGAAAAATTGGACTTTGTTGATAAAGTAAAAGCTGCTTTCGGTTTGTAATAACCGATATTAGAACAAATATTTAAGGCTGTCTCATTCGGGGCAGCCTTTTTTGTGAATGAAAAATGACTGTATTGTGTTCTGATAGTTTTTAATTATAATTCACTATGTTTGTACATATTAAAAAAAATGATGAACTATTTTAAATAGAAAACTGTATGAAAAACGCAATTGATAGTGTTGAAATAGAAGCAATTGAGAATTACATCAAATCTATTCGTCCACCAGAAGAAATTAGAGATCAAGTTGATGTTTCGTATCGGATAGAAAAACAAAGTCTATTTATATTTGAAATCCGACCGAATTGGCAGGATCCAAATATTAAAATGGAAATTGACATAGTTAAAACTACTTTCGTTAAAAAAGATAACAATTGGAAAGTCTTTTGGAAAAGAGCTGATTTAAAATGGCATTCATACAAACCAAAACCAATTGTGCGAAATTTATCCGAATTTGTAAGTTTAGTCGAAAAGGATGAATATGCTTGTTTTTGGGGTTGAAAATATTACTAACCTAAAAAAAAACAGCCCACCGAAATGAGCTGTTAAGTATTTTGATTATTGATAAATTAGTTCAGAACTATTGTAGCATAAGTTTTTGAACTGTTCTGCCTGTACTGCAGATCATTTCAATAAAATATATACCTGCAGCAAAATTTTTCTCGATACGGATATTTTGAATACCTGAATTCATAAATCCGTTGAAAATTGTTTCCATTCTTCTGCCATTGATATCAATCAGATTGATTTGCATGTCCTGAGCCTGATCAATTGTCATATCAATATTAAATTGGCCTTTTGTTGGATTCGGGTAAACCGAGAATTGGAATTCATTGTTTTCAAAATTATTAACAGCTACTGCGTTCACATTTACTGAATCAGTATAGCTGCTGCTGCAACCTTCTGCTGATGTAACAATGAGTGTAACACCATATAAGCCGGTAGTTGCATAAGTATGCGTAGGAGAAGTTGCCGATGACGAATTGCCGTCACCAAAACTCCAAGAAGTACTTACAAATGAACCGGTACTGCTATTTGTAAAGGTCACCGCCAAACTGCTGCCGCTTTGTACAGGCGTAAACGATGCATTAGGTGTCGGATTTACAAAAATAAATACAACATTGGAAGTGTCACGCCCGCAGCTGTTTTGAACAATAGCTCTCAGATAAGTACTTTGGTTCAAAAGACCTGTATTGAAGCTATTACCGGTATAGGTGCTGCCTGTATAGCTTGTACCGTTTGTGGATTCTTCCCAAATTGGAGTACCTACAACGCCTGTAAGCGTCACAGTAGTGCTGGTTCCTGCGCAAACTGTATCAAGACCTACACCGGCAACACCGGCTGTAGGACCCGAAGCTACAGATATATTGATACCATTGTCAGCTCCGGTTACAACAGGATTGCCTGAAACTACACGAATGCGATAACCTGTACCTGCTGCTGTTCCAAAAGGAATAACTGCTGATATTGGGCCGGCTGCCTGAGCAGTGAGTGAACCAATTGCAGTTGGAGAAGCAAAGCTTCCTGACGCATTTGACAATTGAGCAGTAAAAACATTACCTGAATTGAATGCACCTGAACTTGTAAAGTTGATGGTCATAGCATCGCCCGGACAAAATGAGGTACCTGTAAATGTTGGCGCAGAAACCGTGCTTGCCGGTACACTCGTAAACCCTTTGATGTTGATATCGTCAACACTGAAAGCAGGGTCTGAAGTTGTAGTGGTTTGTGCATTCACAAATCGGAAGCCAAAACGCAGGCTGCTTTTTTGTGCAAAAAGCGCGGTGCTGATTTTTTGCTGAGTCCAACTGCTGCTTCCGCTATATTGTGCGGTAGGAGCAGAAATCAATTGCCAGGTACTGCCGCCGTTAATACTGGCATAAACTTCGCCGTAGCTCTGTGCTCCTCCGGCACAAAGCCAGTAAAATGAAACTTCAACAGAATCGAAACCAATAGTGCTGATGTCATTGGTCATTTTGGCAAAATTATTTTCGTCGAAATTGCATAATCCGTCAGAAGCTGTAAAACAGGCATTGAAAATGCTGCTGCTTGCTGCTGCTGAACTGGTAATGTGTAAATATTTGCTGTTGGGATTGTTTGTAATACCTGCAGGTTGGGAAGCAGTAGCGGGAATTGTAAAGTTAAATGGAAAACCAAAGCAAATAAGCGAACCGCTTCCGCCGGCATAGTTGTTGTTGACAACCCAAAAATTTGATCCTCCGGTTCCTACCGATGAACTTTGATCGGCAGTATTTAAAGTAAATGCAGGTGAAGCTCCGTCAAAAGTTTCACTGAATAATGTAGTTTGTGCATTGGCAATGCCAAAGCTGAATATCAGTGCTGTTAAGTACAATAATTTGTTAATCATAGTCTTGTGGTTAATAATTTATAAAGAGGACTGTTTTTCTAATGTTATGTTGTCTAAGATAACACAAAATCTCAAATTTACAATAAATAACAACAGCATTATATTACATAACTTAGTATTCGAAATGAATGTATTTTATTATAACTGAATAATAAACAATATATTAAACTAAAATAAATTTATGTTTTAAATCAAAATTGCACTACTCTTTTATGTAAATAGCGCAAGTTTAAAATTCATAATTCGACAATTTATTTCTGAGCTTTTAACAGCATATAAACTGCCACAAAACTAAAGATAATATTGGGCACCCAAGCACCAATTATTGGGGGTAACCCGGCATGCGTAGAAAAGGTCATGGAAAATTTTCCCATAAATATATAAAGCGCGCTGATGATCATTCCCAATACAAGATGCCATCCCATCCCTCCTCTCATTTTTCTGGAAGAAATGGATAGACCAATGATTGTCAGAACTATGATACTGAATGGATCGGCAGTCCTTCGATGATATTCTACCTGAAATGGTACAATCATCCCCGATCCTTTAGCTTTTTCATCTGATATATATTTCACCAATTCTTTACTGGACATCGCATCTTTCAGATTGTCTCTTTTTGCAAGATCCGCACTTTTCAGATTAAGTAATGTATCCAACTGACCTCCCTTGACCATGCGCTCCTTCATGCCATTTACATATCGGATGTTATAGTTGAATATTCTCCAAGTATTAGGATATTTTACTAATTTAATCCTTTGTGCATTCAACACAAAAGGCCTTTCCAATCCATTACTGTCATAGCGCATGAGTGAAAAATTGGTTCCGCTGCTATCTGATCTGCTGTAATGCTGAATATAGATTTCCTCGTTTTTGCCCGAAAAGATATGTATATTATCGGTAGATCCCTGAAAGTTATGTTTCCATATATAAGTATTTTCAAACCTTGTCCTTGTTTTATTGGACAATGGAAACACATAGTGATTGGCGTAAAAATGTATCCCGGCTATAAAAAAGGCCCCTAAAAGATAAGGGTATAAAAGTCTGTAAAAATTAATACCATTACCAATAATGGCTATAATCTCAGAATTTGCAGCCATTCTGGATGTAAAATAAATCACCGAGATGAGTGCATACAATGGAAAGAGCAAACTGGTTATATAGGGCATGAAATTCAAATAGTATTCAACCACAATCGCTCTTGTTCCGGGACCGTCAGGTTTGGCAAAGTCCTCAATTTTTTCAGCAAAATCAATTACAACGGCCAGCATTGCCATGAGAATGACAATGAAGAAAAAAGTACTTAAGAATTTTTTTAAAATATATTTGTCGAGAATTGTCAGCATCTAAAAACTATGATTTGTTCATTATCAGGCATAATATTTTTTAAACTAAAAATTACTGACACAAAGCTAATGATTTTTGTCAAAACTGTTTTAATAAAACAATTACAACCTTGTTAAATGAATAGTGTTTAGTATATTTACGGTTCTGAAGATAAACAACAGTACAAAAATATATGACTGAGAAAATTTTAGATAATAAACCAAACCCATGGAAAAAAATTGGAATGCTGCTGCTGTTCATTGTAGGCGGAATTCTTATAGTCTACCTGACGCCTCTGGGCGCTTACCTTAAAAACATCAATCAGGTTCGAATTGATATAGAAAAAGCTGGGGTTTGGAGTTTCCTTATTTTTATTGTGATTTTTGTAGTGACCTCTTTACTCAGTATTCCTGGTACCGGTTGGCTGTTTTTGGCCTGCATTGTTTACAGTGAGGTCTGGATTGGTGGTGTATTGACCTATGTAGCTGCCTTTCTTGCGGCAATTGCTACCTTTTACATGGGCAGACTCATGGGCGGAGGTGCGCTTTCTGGAATAAAAAATACCAGGGTCAGAAGTCTGATTGCTTCTGCTGAAAAAAACCCAATCAGAACAATTATTATTATGAGGTCAGTATTACTTTTGTCACCATTAGTAGGATTTGCTTTGGCCTTAACAAATATGAAACCAAGAGATTATATTATAGGATCACTCATTGGGCTAATGGTTCCTGTTGCAGTGCTTTCTATTGCTATCTTTTTCATTAGAGATGAGGTGTTCAGATTTTTTGGCATTGACGGCTAAAATTGCTTTTCAAATTAAGGCTAAGCCGAAAAGCTGAAAGATGTCAACGCTAAGCGAAGCAAACGACAAAAGTATATAGAACCGACGCTTAGTGAAGGTAACCAAAGCAAACAGAATTTCTAATGACGGAATTGGGTTGAACGCCTTAAGTCTTCATAAAGAGTACGAATAAAAAAGGCTGCCCATTTTTTTGGACAGCCTTCTATTATTTTAATGTAAATGGTTTTTTTATAAATCAAAATGACAGGAACAGCTTTCCATACAACGCAGAAGATTTGAGAGTTCTGTGATTTTAAGAAAATATAAAATCCGCTGACCATCACGTTCACAGCCCAAAATACCTTTTTGCTTCATATTGGAAAGATGATGTGATGTTAATGATTGTTCCGATGATAAGTTTTCACAAATTTCTGTTACAGACATTTTTCCATCTCTTTCCAAAAGTTGAAGTATAGACAATCGCATAGGATGAGCAACAGCCTTTAGTAGAGATGCTGCTATCTTCAACTGATCGGAACTCAGCACAGATTCTTTAAAATTAACTTTTTTCATGAGTTTAATCTGTAATTATAAAATTTCTTTGAGTTTATTGATTGTATAAACCAATTCGTAAATTTCATTAAAATGTGAAAAGGAGAATCGAACTGTTCGAAGATGTGTTGGAATATTTAATGCAGAAAGCACAGGAGAAGCTTTCAGTGCTCCTGAGCTACAGGCAGAACCTCCTGAAACACTCACTCCGGCCAAATCGAGTTTGAACATTAGCATATCTGAGGCTATGGGTGTATCAAAATTAACACTCAATACTTTATAATGTACTTCTCCGTCAACATCACCGTTGAAACTGACTTGATCTCCAAAAGCCTCTTCCAATAATTTTTTGAACTGTATGCGCAAGCTGCTTATTTTCTCTTTCCATATAGTCATTTCCTTCATCGCCAGCGCCACTGCAGCGCCTAGTCCAATAATCCCGGGGACATTTTCTGTACCCGATCGAAGACCCCGCTCCTGACCTCCACCGTCAATAAATGGAGCTATATGAGTGTTCTTATTTACATAAAGAAATCCAATACCTTTTGGTCCATGTAATTTATGTGCCGATCCGGAAAGAAAATGAATTGAATGCTTACTCACATCTATATCAAAATAACCTATTGTTTGAACTGTATCGGTGTGAAAATAAGCGTTGTGCTTATGACAGAGTTCTGCAATTGCATAAATATCATTGAGCGTTCCGATTTCATTGTTGGAATGCATTAAAGTAACCAAGGTTTTTTTGTCGGATACTGCCAACAATTCTTCCAAGTGTATAAGATCAGCTCTTCCAAATGAATCAAGACGGACATATTCCATTGCTACATTTTCATATCTATTTAAGGACAAGACAGAATTTCGCACACAAGCATGTTCTATAGCACTGCTTATAATTCTTGTAACACCCAAATCTCTGACTGCGCATTTAATAGCTGTGTTATTCGCTTCAGTTCCTCCAGATGTAAAAAATATCTCTGCAGGAGAAGCAAAAACAGCTTTAGCAACATTGCGTCTGCTTTTTTCAACAGCGGCCCTCGCGGTTCTGCCTTCAGCATGAGTTGAAGACGGATTGCCGTAATTTTCCATAAAAAAAGGAATCATAGCTTCCAATACTTCAGAAGATACCGGAGTTGTCGCAGCGTTATCAAAATAAATGCGCTTCATAGTGTTTTGCTTAGGAATGAACTTATTCTTGCCTTACATCTCTTCTTTTAGTATTTCTACAATATCATGCTTAATTTTCTTAGCCAGATTTTCAGCCGTAACTTGACTTGAACTTTCAGTATAAATACGGATAATAGGTTCTGTGTTTGAATTGCGAAGATGTACCCAATTGTCATCTACAAATATTTTAAGGCCGTCGACCGTATTTTGAGGGTATCTATGGTATTTTTCTTTCAGACAATTCAATAGATGTTCAATATCGATATCCGGTGTAAGCTGTATTTTATCTTTAATAATGATAAAATTTGGATAGAGGGCTCTAAGTGATGATGCCGATTTTCCAAATTCAGCCAGATGAGAGAGAAAAAGCGCAACTCCTGCCATAGCATCACGGCCATAGTGCAGTGCAGGATAAATAATTCCACCGTTTCCTTCACCCCCGATAATTGCACTTGTTTCCTTCATGAGCTGCACAACATTTACCTCGCCAACTGCTGAAGCATAGTATTCTCCTCCATGCTGTGCTGTAATAATTTTTAGTGCCTGAGTTGAGGAGAGGTTGGATACAGAATTTGCTCCTTTTTCATTTTTCAAAATATAATCAGCTACTGCAACAAGTGTATATTCTTCTCCAAACATTTCACCGTCTTCACAAACAAAGGCCAATCTGTCAACATCCGGATCTACAGCAACACCTAAATGAGCTTTGTTCTTAATAACAGCAGCCGCCAATTCTGTAAGATTCTCAGGCAAAGGCTCAGGATTATGGGCAAATTTACCGCTTACTTCATCATTTATAGGAATGACATCACAGCCCATCTGCTCCAAAAGCGGAATGATGGAAATTGCACCTGTTGAATTAATACAATCAACTACTATTCTGAATTGTTTTTCTTTTATGAGCTCATACTGAACGAGATCCAACTGAAGAATCATATCGATATGCTTTTGGATATAGCCTACCTTTTTACTGTGGATGCCCAATTCTTCAACAGAAGCATATTCAACTTCCTTAGCATCGATGAGTCTTAAAATCTCTTTGCCATCAGCAGCGGAAATAAATTCACCGCGATGGTTGACAAATTTCAGCGCATTCCATTGCTTTGGATTGTGACTTGCTGTGATGATGATCCCACCGGCAGCACCTTCCTGCATTACGGCTATTTCAACGGTAGGAGTCGTCGACAATCCAAGATCGCAAACATTTACACCCATCATTCTGAGTGTACTGATTACAATCTGACTGACAAGCTCACCTGAAATTCTGGCATCTCGCCCTACAACAACCAATGGGTTGTCTTTTTGTTTTTTTACCCAGTATGCATAAGCTGCTGTGCTTTCTACTA
>JBIKQC010000215.1:0-7765 GCA_044349855.1 Saprospira sp. | reverse complement strand
CTGCATTTGTCAAAGGTACTACTCCAACAGGATCCAAGACCAAAGCAAAACCTGCAGGCGGAAATACTTCTGTAACTGTCGTAAGCGGAAGAGCTGTCACACAACCATTACCATCAATAGCAATCAGCTGATAATTTCCACCTGAAATAGCTAGATGTGATTGCCCAATAGCACCTGAAATAACTGCATTGTTTCTATACCACTGATAAATCTGTGTAGGATGACAAAAAGTTGTACAGGCTGTTGATAATGTGATTGGCACTCCACCACAGATATTTGCATAAGGTGCAGAGGAGGTGTCCAAACTATACAATGGAGCAGGAACAGGCGGCAGGTAAATAGAGTCGTAAACAAAACAACCGCCCTTCGTAACTCTTACTTTGTACATACCTATTGCAGCAGTACCATTTACAACAAAGAAAGTGTCATTGGCACCTGAAAGTGGTATATAATTGAGCACTGTAGTATCTCCATCAAAGAACCAGGCATAACTGCACCCAACACAGGAATCTACCTCTAAGGTAACCTGACCTGCCGGTCCGCAAACCGCAAGGGCTGATGATTTGAGATCGACGGAGACGGAGACATCAGTGAATGTTAGTGTTTGGGTAGTATCTTTACAGCCAAAGGTATATGGAGTTGTCCCAAATCCGGGAAAGGTTTGATTAACTACAGCATAATAATTACCACCCTGAATTACGTCAAAATTATCCTGAGTATTGGGTAAAGGTATAAATATACCATTTCTATACCATTGATAACTACAATCGGTGCAACCTGAAATATCAGGTAAAGCCGTTAATTTTACTGTATCAGAATTGCATATACTGGATATAGGGGGCCCAGATATTTGTGCATTAAATGGCAGTCGTGTTACTGGAACAGAATTCGAAAATGGTGAGGAGCATCCGTTTTGTATTACCTGCACAGTATAATTTCCTGTTGTATCAGCGGAATAAGTATTTTGAAATACTGTATAAGTCTGTATTGATGAAGTTCCAGTAAATTTCCAAACATAAGTACAACCCGAACAAGCTGTAGTAGAAAGTATTACAGGTGTAGTACTGCATATATTTGTTGCAGAAGATACATTTATTACAGGTGTAGGTAAAATAGTGTCTTTAACTTCAAATACAGCTGATTCATATTTACAATTAGAAACTGTATCTCTAACTTCAACATAGTAACCCTGTGAAACATTTACGGAGAAAGTATTTATTGGAAAAGTGTCTCGTGAAAGATCTATTCCATCAGCATCATTCCAGGTATAAACACATGAAATACAGGGAGGGGCTGTTAACAATACACTTGCCCCAGCACAAATATATTCTGAAGGCGTAGCAACAACAAATGGATTTGAACCAACATCATTTGCGTTTACTGTGTAAAAATTTGAAGGAGAACTGCAGCCATCCGGACGAGAAACTACGACATGATAAATCCCAGGGGTAATAGCAGTATGAATATGACCATTCGATCCTGTAATAGTTGCTCCATTTAAGTACCATTGGTATACCCATCCAGGTGGGGTGATTACCGGTGCCGGTGATATTACAGCTAAATCAATGGGATCTCCATTACAAATATAAGTTTCTGTACCTAAAGGTGCAATTATTGGCGTAAATGCATCACTAACAATAATTTTAATTGATGACTTTGATATACAAGTATTTGCAAATTGAACGCTTACTGAAAAAGAACCAGCAATATTTGTATTAAAGGTACTTGATGTTGCACCTGTAATTGGAATAGGACTCCCATTTATATGCTGAAGCCATTGGTAGGTGCAACCTGAACAAGAATTCGTAGAAAGGGTCAAAGGGTTTGGTCCACAATAATTATCACTTATACTATTGACCACAGGTGGCAGATAACTTGAACTATCAATATAAGTCATCGCTGAAGTTTCAACGCAACCCAATGAATCCCTTGCTTTAACATAATAATCACCTCGAGCGTATACCCCTTTTACAAATCCAGTACCTATTAGAGTACTAGGACTTTTATACCAACGGTAATTGCATCCTACAAAAGGATTTACAACACTTAAAAAAGCACTGTCCGAAATATTATTGAGCAAATTTTTGCATTTCTTATCTGGATTAGCATCGATAATAGGTAAATTTAAAGAACTGGATTGTACCAATAAAGATGAAGACACCCCAACACAGCCTGTGTAAGTATCAGTAACAGTAACATTGTATACTCCTGTTGAAAAAGCAAAAGTATATGGGCCAGTTGAACCATTGCTCCAATTGTATGTACAGGTAGGACATGAAGCAAAAGGGGTTGACTTTAAAATCAAAGGCCGACCATTACAAATTGCAGTAGTTGGTGAATCAAAGGCATCTGTAGAGATTACAGGAGGCACTAAAAAAGGCTGATTGACTACTGCCGGATATTTTGTTTGAATACAACCATTCGGATCTACAATATCGACTTCATAGTTGCCGGGAATATCTGTATTTATAATACTCGAAGAAGATGAAGAAGAAGATCCTAAAGGTGCTGTCCAACTGTAAGTGCACCCGGGGCAATCTACAATCTGTAAAAAACCACTGCCCCCACAAACAACAGGATTATCAGGTAACACCCTTGGAGAGAAAGGAGCATAATTCAACAATGAGATATTTGTGCTTTTAACACATCCATTATTTTTTGCTGAAGCAATATAAGTACCTGGAATAAATGTTGAGAAAGTGACTCCGGTTCCTACTAATATACCTTCTGAATCATACCACTCAATACTTGAAGATGAAGGTGTAATATTTGCAGTGAATGTAACAGAAGTACCAGGACAAACTATTTGTGTTGCCGGTAACACAGAAATTGTTACTTCTCCTTCCACCTGCATCGTAATCTCGTCTGTCACATAACAACCTGAATATGAATTTGATACATAAACATTTCTTTGATTAGTTCCCTCAGTTCCCGTTATTACTATTGAATTATTTGTCGAACTAATTGACCCTCCATTTATTGGATCCGACCATGTGTAGGTAAAATCACATAAACCTGAAGGGCAATCACTATTAGCAGTAAGCGTAACTGGATCATTAAAGCAATAGATACTATCCGATGTATTTATTGTAACCGGGAAACATCCATATCTGGCGACAAAACCATCATAACTACCAAGGGGTACCAATGGGCTAAAAACACTAGTTGATGGGTCAAAATCAGCAGTGCCGGAAAAGTAACCTCCTAAGTAGACGTTTTTATCATTTGCGGCTATAGAACTTAAATTATCAGTAGAGGTCCCTCCAATTGTTTTAACATAACTACGCTGGCCAAATCTGTTATATTTAATAAAACCAATATCTTGATTCCCTGAAGTGAAAATTGTTCCTGAACTAGTAGGGATTGAAGATCCAGAGTGTGGTGAATTATAATAATAAACAGGCACGCCATTGCCAAAAAATGTAAAACCCGTGTAAATATTCCCTAATGAATCGGTTGTAATTGAAGAACCTGCAGCAACTGAAACCGAAGAATATGGAGATATTGAAACTGGCGTTAAAGGTTGAACCCAATCAATTGACATTTGTCGGTCGGCAGCTGTTGTAACTAACGGTGGGTTGTTTTCAATTTTAATAGTATATGCTTCCCCTAAATTATCAAAAGATAAAGGGGTTGGTGTAGTTTTAAAACTAAAATTTGTAGAAGAGTAATTTAACATTGTGGCGAAAATTTCTCCATTATAAACTGTAATATCTTTGCCATATTGTACATTGGGGCCTCCGATTCGACCATACCAAATATTTCCTAGACTTGTATTATACTTAAAGACAATAACGTCAGACGAAATCATATCCATAATTGATGGAGTGCTCGCTACACAGGATGACAATGTTCCAGCACTAGTAGTATTTTGCATTAATTTACCTTCACCCGTCCCAATTGCATAAACATTGAACTCATCGACATGCAAACCTGTAAAAGAGCTGTAACCACTAAAATCTGCAATTGTGCGTGAATTTAATGACCCATTAGATGTATTCATTCCTAATATGAATGGATTTGACTTATGTGAATCATTTGTACTTCCACACTTTGTAGAAAAAGATGCTGTGGTGTAATTTGTTGGCGGTAAAGCAGCTGAAGTACATACACAAGGTAGACCTATTGAACAATTACAGGTAATGATTGAATTGTTGGTAATATCATATTCACCGGCAATATAGACTCTACTTGAGTTAGCTCCAATATCATTTATTGTTAATTGGCTTCCTGCATTTTGATTTTTCAAAAATACTGTTGACCACACATACCCCCCTGAAAGATCAAACTTAGCAACAAAACCTGAAATGTTATTTGAGTTAGAACTATTAACAAAAAGTTTTTTCAAAACACCACTATTGTCCATAAAAAACAACGAATCAGCTCCACCGTAACTAGTTGCTCCAAAATACACGCCATCCTGTTTAACCTCAATATTTTTACTTGGTTCTAGGTACTGTCCATAAAGAAAGAAATATCCCTTCCAAAGCAGATTACCTTCCGGAGAAAATTTAAAAATTCCCACCCCATATCCAGATGCAGTAAAAGAAGTTTCATAATAACTACCTATTGCATAAACATTTCCTGCTGCATCAATATTTACTGCTCTAACTTCATCAAAAGAAGTTGATGCCATTTTGGGGCTTCCCGGTGAAGCGTCAGCTTTGGCCCACATTAAGCCAATCTGAGCATTGGAAATTGTGTAAAAAAAGACAAGTACTAATGAAAAAATTATTCTTTTAGTGTAGATAGTATTCATAAAATTTGCGATTTCATATAGAACGAAAGAAACACTCAAGGTATTTAGGTTTAAAATAGTAGATTAATTTCAAATGTCCAATTTTAGATTCAATAATTATTTGAAATTCTTAACTATTAATCGTTGTGATCATAAAAAAAGCTGCCCGAGTAAGGGCAGCTTTTTATAAAGTTGATAACCTAATTATTGCTTAACAATTTTCTTAGAAGTTAATTCGCCTTTACTATTGGTAATATTAATATTATACATACCTGAAGACCAGTTTTTAGCATCAAGCTTATAGGTATCGGAATTAAGATTACTAATATTATAAACTATACGGCCAGTCATGTCCATAACGGTAATTTGGTAAGAATCAATAGTCGGTAATTCAATTTGGATTAGATCATTTGTTGGATTTGGGTAAATATTAATTTCTGTTTCAATAATTTGATTTAAACCTGTTATGGGTGCTAAAGAAGCTGTCAAATTAAAAATTGAATCGATTTCAGCAGTATTTATTGCACGATTATAAATCATTATATCATCCATTCCTCCACTAAAACCAGAATTACCAAGAGTTATATCCTTTAATGAATCTTGGGTTGTACAAACTGTAAATACTGCTGAAGTGCTGGAAACTTTTATGTTATTCAAAAAAACAAACATACTATCTGCTTCACGTACAAGAACATAGTGTTGGAAATTTACTCCCGTATTAATTAAGTTTGCTAAAAAATCAGCATCATGACTTTCACAAGCAGAGCCGGAACTAGTTGGCCGTTTTTCAATTTCACTTCTATAGGTTGGTGTACCTGTAATATCATAATATCGAAAACGAAAAACATCATAATCTGAAGGATTAGCTTCCCCTATCCAAGTAAGCAAATTTGTCGGTGATAAGGCCGCTCCAAACCATAAAGAAATAGTAAAATCTTCTTCTATTTTATGCATAACAGCTGCCGTAATTGTATTTCCACTGAACTCGTACGAACTATTAGCATTTCCGAATCTATCAGTTCCCAATGTAGCTCCATTCACTGTGCCATTATTTGCATTGCCACTAGCGTCATTAGCATTACCATTGAACGGATAATAAGCAATCAGCCCATTGGTCAAATTCACCTGCGCAAAGCTCAGCGCAGAAAACAGCAGCATAACTGCCAATAGTGTAATTTTTTTCATGTTTGTTAGTTTTTTTGAGCGTTTAGGAATAGCGCAAAGGTACTATTTAGTTTTGAAAACGATAGTGTTTTTCAACTTTTTTGGTTGGCATTACAGGCAAATTCAAAGGGGTGGTTTTTTTAACCCAGATCCGTCATTAGAATTCGTTATGAAAGCCTAAAGGGCAAAGAACCCAACGCTCCGCGAAGCGAAAATAAGTACTCACGGAGTTTTTTGGGGTGAAGAACCGAGCACAACGAGCTCTATAAATAGTTACCCCTATTTCGTTTCACGGTCCTTCGGTTCAAAACCCAAAAAACGAGTAAGTGCTTAGTTTCACAGCAATTTAGGCTTGGAACCCGAAGGCTCCATGAAGTGAATAGAATTTCTAATGCCGGATTCGGGTTTAATCGAACGAAGAATTTTGCTTTATGCGGGGCGGAACAAAAAAAGCTGCCTAATGGGCAGCTTTTTTTAATGCAATTATATCATTTATTCTTTTACAATTTTCTGTGTATAAATTTTACCATTTTCATCTGCTAGCTTTAGCATATAAATACCCCTTGACCATTCCAAAGTATTCAATTGGAAATCACTTCCTGTGAAATAATTATTATAAATCGTTCTTCCATTTACGTCAACTACATTGACAGTATATTCAGCATTTTTTGGCAACTGAAGGTTAACCAAACTTTTGGTAGGGTTTGGAAATATCGTAAGCATATTTTCTGAAAAAAGCTCAGTTGTAGTAGGCGAAGACCAACTTGAATTTAGGTTATATAAGTATGATATTTCAGAGCTAATTAATACTCGATTGTGTATCATAATATCGTCTATTTTTCCAATGTATCCTAAGTTTGGTAAAAAATCTGAACCTACAGAAAAATCATTCGTTCTAAGGCCCTGCAATTGAGTGCAATTATCAACAATGATTTTATCGTCTATAAAAACCGAGTCAATGTATAAACTCAATAAATTATTGTTTCTTGTTAAAGTTAACATATGCCATTGTGAATTTGTATAAGGATTAGGAGATGCTGATGATGGCGCAAAAGCACTATTTAGATTCAATCCACAAGTCGAGGGGTCGTTTGCAGTGTAAATAGCTTCAATATAGGCATTAGAGTTACCTCTATTAAATTGAGAGCTAGTTGATTTGATAGGTTGTAAAAGAGTTTCAGCCCATAAAAACAGTCTAATATGATTTGAAGCTGAAGTATTAAACCATGCTGAAATAGTATAATTAGAGTCTAAGTCGTAAGAAATGCTTGAGACAATTGCATCATTTTGAAAATCATAAGCCTTGTTTTGAATACCAAATCGGTCAGTAGAAAGGGTAACACCCGTGCCAACTGTACCATTATACCCATTACCACTTGCATCATTTGCATTACCACTGTATGGATAATAAGCTAAAAGCCCATTCGCAATGTTAACCTGCGCAAAGCTCAGCGCAGAAAACAGCAGCATAACTGCCAATAGTGTAATTTTTTTCATGTTTGTTATTTTTTTGAGTGTTTAGGAATAGCGCAAATATAAAACATATTATAAAATTCGTAGCCCCTGAAAATTGTTTTTTTTACTTTATGAGAAAAAAGCTCGGGACTAAAGTGCAGAAAAAAAGCTGCCTTGTCTGGGCAGCTCTATACAGTTTTATTCTTGTATTTTATTCTTTTACAATGGTTTTGCTTTCGAATTGACCATTTTCGTTGAAAATATTTAGGCGGTACATTTCTGCTGCGCCCTTTTTGAAAATTAGTACTATACTTCCTCCCAAAATAACTTATCCTTTATTGCTACAATTGCAATTGCTTTCAGCCTTTGCAGAGATTGCAGCTCAGCATCTATTTCGAGGTAAGATTG
>JBIKQC010000214.1:0-7773 GCA_044349855.1 Saprospira sp. | reverse complement strand
TACAGCGTCATTTACATCAATATAAATTACAGGATTGATGTTATCCCAATCCCATTTATCCTCAATCCAAAGCTCCTGAAACAGTTCCTTTTTGCCCTGATAGAGATATTTCAGGGTAGAAAGCATGATGGATTTACCAAAACGGCGCGGACGGGAAAGGAAGAAAAAAGTTCCTTCTTTAAAAATATGATAATAATATTCAGTTTTATCTACATAGAGATAATCATCCTGCCTTAATTTCTCAAAATCTTGTATGCCAATAGGTAATGCTTTCATTTATCAATTTATTTTATACAAAGATAGTTTTTTATGTAATCTTAGGACACAAAAACAAAAAATCCACTTTTCAGACTGCCCCCCAAAAGTTAGACACTATTGAAGCACAGTGCGTTGAATTGAGAATTGAAATAAAACGAAGGTTTGAAATCCGTATATCCTTGTATTCTCATAATTTCCTGAATGACTTCTTCTTGTTCGCAGCCCCATCGGGGCGATATTTTTGTAGCCGCAGGCAAAAAAATGAATAGAGCTCCATGGGAGCGGCATTTTTAAAAAGCTATTCAATCCAATCAAATAGATATTCCTCCTTGTATTCAACATTAAACTTATCCAAAAATTCAAGATATTCTTGTTTAAATGTCTTTTTCTTATGCTGCCCCTCCTGATTCAGAATGTATTTTACAACACTGTCTATTTGGCTTTTTGAGTAGGAAAAGGATCCAAATCCCTCCTGCCAGCTAAATTTTCCTTTGACCTATTTTGATTGATTGATAAATTTTGATGAATTTGACTTGATGTCTCTTGTTAAATCTGAAACTGCTATGTTTGGCTGCATTCCAACCAAAATATGTGCATGGTTAGGCATAATATATATTGCCAACATTTTTTGGCCTTTGTTTTCTATAATGCCGCTTATATATTTTTCCAATTCTTCTCTGTTTTTTGAGGAGATTAGATTGTCTCTGCCATTGACAGCAAAGATAATTTGTACTATCAATTGTGAATAGGTGTTTGCCATTATTGGAATTGGGGTTATTTATTAAACAACATTGAATATCAAAAATTCATCCAAAATATTACACATATTGCACAAACAAAATGCCGCCCCGATGGGGCTCTTATCCTCCGCAGCTCGCGCTGCTACAAAAATGCCGCTCCTACGGAGCTGTACCACAATAAAATTGATAATTTTTAGATAATATTGGGAATCACAATTTCCTGAATGCCTTCTGGTTCGCAGCCCCATCGGGGCGACATTTTTGTAGCCGAAGGCAAAAATTGAATAGAGCTCCGTAGGAGCGGCATTTTCAATAAAACATTTATTCATCAACTCTGCAAGTTTTTATTGTATTCTCTTTCTCTGTATATTTTTTCTCTCAGATAATCGGCCGTATAGGAATCCTGACAATCCAGCATCTGCTCGGGTGTGCCCCAGAACAGGAGCTGTCCGCCTTCTTTTCCGCCCTCTTTGCCCAGGTCGATGATATAATCTGCACATTTTATCACATCCATATCATGCTCGATGACAATGACCGAATGTCCGGCCTCGACCAATGCGTTAAATGCTTTCAGCAGTTTATTGATATCATGAAAATGCAGACCGGTAGTGGGCTCGTCGAAGATAAACAGTACATGTCCGTTGGCCTCATCCTTATTGAGGAAAGATGCCAGTTTTACCCGCTGCCCTTCGCCGCCGCTGAGGGTACTCGAAGGCTGACCCAGACGGATATAACCAAGTCCTACATCCTGTAAAGGACGCATTCTGTTGACAATCTCATCCTGATCTTTGAAGAAGACCAAAGCTTCATCAACAGTCATGTCCAATACCTCGTAAATGGATTTGTCTTTGTAAGTTACTTCCAACACTTCTTTTTGGAAACGCTTTCCGTCGCACTCCTCACAAGTGAGGCGTACATCGGCCAGAAACTGCATAGAAACAAGGATTTCGCCATCACCCTTACAGGTTTCACAGCGTCCGCCCTCTACATTGAAAGAGAAATGTTTGGCTTTGAAACCCTGTATTTTTGAAGCCTGTTGCTTGGCATATAAATTTCGGATGCCATCATAGGCCTTGACATAAGTCACCGGATTTGATCGGGAAGACTTTCCGATTGCCTGTTGGCTGATCAATTCTACCTGTGAAATCATTTTGATATCACCTTCCAGGCAATCGTGAGTGCCTGCCTTCTCCTTGCTGTCTGCATCTAAAAGCTTCATTAGTGCAGGGTAAAGGATGCTTTTTACTAATGTTGTTTTACCGCTGCCGCTCACACCTGTAACTACCGTCAGCGTATTGAGGGGAAATTTAACATCCAGATTTTTTAAATTGTGCTGTGCAGCGCCTTTCACTGAAATGGAAGAAGTGAAATTCCTGCGGTGCGTTGGCATAGGAATCAACAGTCTGCCGCTCATATAACGTGCAGTAAGACTGTCATTGGCCTCCTCATAAATTTTTTCATAAGGTCCGGCAAAGACTATTTCTCCGCCATGCGTACCGGCCAAAGGTCCCACATCCACCAAAAAGTCGGATTGTGCAATGATTTCCTCTTCATGTTCTACCACGACGACTGTATTGCCCAGATCGCGAAGCTGTTTCAGCACTGTAATAAGGCGATTGGTATCGCGCGGATGCAGCCCGATACTGGGTTCATCCAATACATACAGCGAGCTGGTGAGATTGGAACCCAAGGTTCTCGTCAGGTGGATACGTTGTACTTCACCGCCGGATAGTGTTCCTGAAATTCGGTCGATGGAAAGATAGCTCAAACCTACTTCCAGCATGATTTTTAGTCGGGTTCTGATCTCCGTCAGTAATCTGCGCGCTATCTCCCGTTCATGATCCGTAAGCTCAATATTGACAAAAAACTCATAGAGTTTCTCAATGGGCAATTTAACCAGATAAGCGATAGTTTTTCCGCCGACCAACACATAAAGTGCTTCTTTGCGCAGGCGCGAGCCGCGACATTCCGGACAGGTAGTTTTTCCCCGATAACGTGCGAGCATGACCCGATTCTGAATTTTATAACCTCCTGCTTCCAATTCCTTGAAAAAGGCCCTGATACCTCCAAAATACTTATTGCCTTCCCATAAAAGTTCTTTTTGCTCTTCACTGAGCTCTTTGTAGGGGCGATGAACCGGAAAATCGAATTTATGGGCAACTTTCAGTAATTCTTCCTTCCACTGACCCACTTTTTCTCCCTTCCAACATACTACTGCATCATCATAGACTGATTTTGAAGGATTGGGAACTACCTTTTCTTCTTCAATGCCAATGGCCTGTCCGTAACCCTCACAGGCAGTGCAGGCACCAAAAGAACTGTTGAAATTAAAAAGTTGGGGACTTGGTTCTTCGAACAGAATGCCGTCCAATTCAAATTTTGTACTGAAAGTTCTCTCTTCTGCTGCCTCAGGCAATACCGAGCAGATACCATGTCCTTCGTAAAGGGCAGTATTGACTGAGTCTGCAATACGTTTGGAGTTTTCAGGATCATTTTTATCAATGGCAAAACGGTCGATCAGAATCTGAAATCGATGTTTAGTTATATTTTTCTCTAATTTTTCCGTTTCTTCTTTATTCTCAAGCAGAGTTTCAATTTTGTGAACCTTAGCGTCAACACTAATTCTGGAATAACCTTTCTGGATTAGAAAATCCAATGCCTGTTCCAATGATTTTTTTTGAGGAATCAGAAAAGGGACCAATAACAGTACCCTAGTATCCTGTTCCAGATTCATTAGAAAATCTACCACATCAGAAACGGCATGCTTTTTGACTTCTATGCCTGATATAGGGGAATAAGTGCGGCCTATACGTGCATAGAGTATGCGCAGATAGTCATAAACCTCGGTCAGCGTACCTACTGTAGATCTGGCGTTTTTATTGCCCACACGCTGTTCAATTGCGATTGCAGGACAAAGTCCGCTGATGTTATCAACATCCGGTTTTTTCATCCGCATCAGAAATTGTCTGGCATAAGAAGAAAGACTCTCTACGTATCGACGCTGCCCTTCAGCATAGAGTGTGTCAATTGAAAGAGATGATTTTCCGGACCCTGATACACCGGTTACAACAATCAGTTTATTATATGGGAGCTCGATACTGATATTTTTTAAATTATTGACACGGGCACCTTTAATAAATATTGAATTTTTTTTTGCCATGAGTGAAACCTTTTAAGTCTTTACTTCGTAAAAATGATAAATATTACTTTTGCCAAAAATAAAAAAAAACAAACTTTTCGATGCTGCAATATCAAAACAAGTAATTACATTTGAGCATCTCTACTTCGACTGAAAAACAAAATTTTAAACAAAAATCCATTGCCTATCAATCTAAAGATTTACACCTAATACCATTTTATATTTATTTGCTGTTCGTAAATCCTTAGTATCTATGCAACGAAACTCCTGTAGTGATCGTGAACTCATTCATTTATATTTGAAAGGAGATGAGGGCGCATTTGAGTGTCTGCTTACCAGACATAAAGGTAAGATTTATACATCTATTTACATGTTTGTCAAAGACACTGACCTGGCTAATGACATATTTCAGGATACTTTTATCAAAATTATTGATACTTTCCGATCCGGCAAGTACAATGAGGAAGGTAAATTTTTACAATGGGCGTTGCGAATTGCCTACAACCTCTGTATAGACTTCTTCCGAAAAAATAAACGTCGCCCTGTGATTTCAACGTCTGAGGATTTCGATATTTTCGAAGTCGTTCAGGCTGTAGAAGATTGTGAAGAAACCAAGATGATTAAAACACAAACTTACGAAAAAATTCGTCAGATAGTGAATTGTCTTCCGATAGAACAGCGGGAAGTAATAATTTTACGCCATTATGCGGAATTAAGCTTTAAGGAAATAGCAGAATTGACTAATGTCAGTATCAATACTGCCCTTGGCCGTATGAGATATGCTCTTATTAATATTCGCAAAATGATGTCTGAAAAACAGATTAGTCTGTAGTTGAAATTTCAAAAAAATCCCCTTCAGTGTTCATTCTGAAGGGGATTTTTTTTGATACTCTGATCGTCAATATCTCATATCTCACATCTGATATCTCAGATCTCTTTAAAACACATGCGTATACTTTAGACTAAAAGTCCTTGGAGCACCCATTTTTGCAGGTCTGCTTGCATACTCGGTATTAAGGAGGTTATTTACAATAAAATTCAAATGTTGTTTTTCATTGAATTTGTATCCGAAACGCCAGTCAAAAATCAAACTGCCTTTATTGTGTATTTTTCTAAACTGCTGAATTCCATTTGATACTAATCCCAAGGCAAAAACCAAATCTATTTTGTGAATATGACTATTATAATTGGCCGATGCGCCAAAAGTAAATCCTTTCCATTCTGTTTCTATATCAAAACGAACATTGTGCATACTTCTGTATCTCAAAACACTTCTAATGTCGGAAGCGCTGTCAGGGTTGATGCCATGAGCAAAAGCATTGAACATATTGCCTAAATAGACAGCAACTTTTCGCTGCAAAGTATCGTCCTGCATATCACCTGGATAAGTGAAGGTATATCCTCCCCAAATCCTCAAAGGCGTTTTTCCGATGAATCCATCAGTCTGTCCTGAAATTTCCCAGCCTGCTATACGTGCCTGACTGATATTAAGTGATTTAAACCCCAATCCTTCAGGATAAAGTCCAAGAACAAATTCCACCATATTGCGGTATTCCATCCAAAATAAGGCAATATCTCCATGCATTTTAAAATTAGAAGTACGGTAAGTGCGCCTGTATGCCAACTCGGTAGAATAGCCAATTTCAGGCTTTATATCTGGATTTGGATAAGCACCTATCGAAAAGCCCTGTATAGGAATTGGCTCATTTATAAATCGTTCAGCCAAAGACGGGAACCTAAAGCCGGAGCCAAAAGAGAACCTAATGAAATCGTTTTTCGTTACCTGATAATTTAGACCCAATCGTGGTAATGGATATGACATGGGTGTAAAAACCGAATCGATGAGAAAGCCTTCCCATCTGACACCTGCAACAACGGTCAATCTATCAAAGAATTTTTTCTCTAATTGTGAGAAGATAGCAAAAGAGCTGCCCATAAATTTTGCACGATCTTTCTCAGGATCATTGTTGTTATTAAATAGTATACTGTTGGCCTGAAAATGTTGTCCCATCAGGCCTGAAGTTAAAAGCCAGCCCCCTTCGAAATTTCGCTGGAACTGATATTCTCCATTGAATAAGTGACCAATAGAGGGGTTAGGGCCCCTTTGTTTGGAAATTAAAAACCATCGGCCACGAAAATCATGTTTGTTTTTCCAAGGGTCATAAAAAGTAATAAATGGGTCAACTGTAGTAGATACGTATCTGTCTCTTCCTCCTTCGGATACATTTCTATAGGCGTTATTTCTCATGTCCTGTGCCAGGAAATAAGTACCCTGTTCATGATACATGATATTGCCATTGACACCATAACTGAGGCGGCCATCCATATCAGGTTGTACATATTTGGTATTGAAGTTGAAACGAAAACGGCGCTCATCCATTTGTTTGATGTAGCCATTTTCAAAATGGAAATTACCGCCTATAACGAGGTCAAAGTTTTTCTTTATTTTTTCTCTATGTGCAAAAAACATCCCATAAAACCCAGGCTGCGCCATTGGATCTGCCTTGGGATCATACCAACGCATACTGTCAACAGGTGGTTGATCGTAAATGCCGGCATAAGTGCTGAAACTTGTATATGGTTTTGCGGTAGGGTAGGCTGTTCGGACATTGATGACACCATTCAATGCGCCGGAACCATACAACACTGAAGCAGAACCTTTTATGACTTCAATTTGTTCTGCGTTTTCTATTGGGACAAAATTCCATTTCACATCACTCAATTCTGCAGAAAGCAAAAGCTGTCCGTCTACCAAAAAAGAAACACGACTGCCTGCGCCATATGCATAACCGGCGCCCCCACGGATGCTCACCTGGCCATCCATAATTTGTACGCCTGAGACTTTAGAGACGATGTCCTCTAAAGATCTGACATTGTTGCGTTGAATTTGAGCGGCATTGATTACATCTATAGAAACTGTACTTTGTTCAAGCTTTTTTTCATATTTTCCCTCAGTAATTATTACGACATCACTGACAAGTTCTCCGCGCATCATAACATCCAATACCATTGGATTAATACCATCTACCTCAATTTCTTTGCTCTCGGGCTGATAGCCTACATAACGAAACTGCAAAGTGTATTTTCCGGCATTGAGTGATAACTGATAATTGCCATCAATATCAGTAACAGTTCCAATTTCCGTTCCATCAACACTTACAGTCGCCTGTATAAGTGCCTCATTATTTTGACTGTCAATGAGTTTACCTGTTATTATAGATTGGCTATTCAAAAGCACAGGTAAGGAAAAGAACAAAATCAGAATTGAGAAGTAGTACTTCATTGTTATTCTAAAAATTTGAATTTATTAGTAATTTAGCAGAACTAATTATAGGTACTGCTTTATATAGAAACCTGATTTTAACACGAAAAGGGAAAAATCGAAAAATAAAATACTCTTTTCGAGTAGCTCGGCATTTCCTTGGTTCACGAATTTTAAAAGGAGAATTAGTTTACTGAGCTAAGTCGTTACGTTAACTGGGAACAGAGCAAATCCGGGTAAACAATCAAAAAAGTGAAAAAATGTTTTTAGTAAACATAGACTTCGTCGGGTTTTGTAATCTATCCTTTAGAAATACCTCATTATTTATGCTTGTTATATAAAGGTGATGGGGGACGAATTTTTATACTGCAAGG
>JBIKQC010000212.1:0-7844 GCA_044349855.1 Saprospira sp. | reverse complement strand
AATGATATGTTATCAATGAATGGATTTTTTATACTGACAAGGCAGAAAACACAGCTGAAGTGGTACCTTCAGCGAGGCTTTCTAACGAAGTCAGAATGAAAAAGACTTCATTCGCTTCGCGGAGCCTCCGGGTTCAAAGCTATTATTATTTGTGCTTGATTACTTATTATAAACATTTGACTCCGAAGGAGTCAGAACAAGTCATAGAATATTTCGTTAGTATTCCGACCCCTTCGGTGTAGCTGTAAATACAGCAATTGATGCCGACCCCAAAGGTGGTCGTATGTTTTTAAGTTTTGTAGAAACCCTAACAAAAATACAGCTTTGTCGTCTGACTCATCCCCAACCCAAAAAGAAGGGGCTTTTTCGGCTCTGCCGAAACTCCGAAGGAGTCTCAAAAGCCCCTCTTTTCAGGCGAGCCAAAGAGAGGGGCTTGGGGTGAGTCAATACACAGGCTCATATAAACCAAAATGACGCTCCGCTGCAGCTCTAATCATATTTTTGTGCCCTATCGGGCTACAAAAATATCGCCCCGATGGGGCTGAACAATTTGTTTATTGTTCAATACCGATAAAACGAAAACGATTAATCGGTCACTGGGATCAGGATTTGCGTCATGGAAATAATCTTTGTGTTAAAATTCTAATCCGTCATTACTGTACATCAAATAAAAAGCCCCGAAGTCAAAAGACTCCGGAGCTCGTCATTTCCAAGGATTATCGTAAAAGATTTGGGGAAATTTAAAAAATTCGCCTTTCCCCAAAACCCTTTTATTACTGTTTTACAATTTTGTGCATGCTGCGGCCTTCGGCAGTAGAAACACTTAGGAAGTAAACGCCCGGAGCAAGTTCGCCCATTGACATTTGGTGAACATGAGTGCCTGGGAATTCGGTCACTGAATTCTGAATGCTGCGGATACGCGCGCCAAGCGCATCAAAAAGTTCAACACTTACTTCACCTTCTTTGCTCAAATCATAGCTGAGCGTCAGCTGACTGTTGAAAGGATTAGGATAAACCACTGAGTTCAGCATATCATTTCCAAGTAATTCAACTGCTGTAATTTCAGCAATGGTTAAGCTGTTTACATTTGTAATAACAGGACTGTTGAAATCAAAATAGATCGCTGCGTCATTGTTGATTACTGTACCGATTGGCAGACCTGCACTGCGGTTGATGGTGAATTTTACATAACCGTTACTGGCGTGGAAATCGAAGCTTGCTGCAGGCAGATTGATGTTGTCAAAAGTGAACACCAGCTCATTGCCGTTTTCAATTGTCAGTGTGCCATTGTGTGACATACGTACATTGCGGATAGATTCAATCAGGAGGTTAGCATCGAGTTCATCACGAACAACTACACGGTAAGCCGGAGCAGTACCCAAGTTTTGGAAGTGAATAGTGTACTCGATTTCTTCATCAGAAGTGTAGATGTTGCCGCCTTCTCGTTCGTTACCTGAACGTACCGGAGTAGCCAATTTTTCGTTAGGATCCCAAGAACCTACACAAACAGTATTGTCAATATCAGTATTGTTTGCAGGAGTAGCATCTCCGTTCAACGGATACACAGTTACAGTGTTGGATACGGCAGTACCTAAAGGCAGGTTTGTTGGTGTATTGAAGTCAACATAAAGTGAACCGCACTGACCCGGCTGCAGATTGCTGAAACTGAAGGTAAGCAGGCGGCTGCTGATGTTATGTCCTGTGAATACAGGGTTTCCGCTGCCTTGTATTGCCCAGATAGCATCAAATACCAGGTTGGCATCATAAATGAATTCAACAGTACCTGACATTGGAACCTGCCCGTCATTGCAGAAAGTAGCCACAGTCCAGTAACCAAAACCAGGTGTAACTGTAGAATAGTGACCGACGTTGATACTAAGATCCTGTGCAAATGGACTTGTTACAAAGAAGTTGTTAGCGCCATAGTTGCCGCCCAATGTTGTATTATTAACAGTGATGCTGTTTGTACTAGGGCAAAGTACTGTGTAAAAACCGTTATTGTTAACAAATTCAACAGTGTAGTTACCCGGAGTAGTGAAACCGAAATCGTAAAAGCCGTTAGCATCTGTGAAAGTTAAAGCCCCGCCCGGCTGTAAACGAACCATTGCATAAGCCACAGGATGTGCGCCTGATGGGCTGCAAGTATTTGACAGGGATACATTGTAAACATAACCGCTTACATGAATATAACAGGTAGAATCGTAAGATACATAATAGTTGCGGACCAAAGTACAGCCGCTGTTATCGCTGATGGTAACACCGTACCAGCCGCTTGCAATATTTGAAAGGGCAGAAGTTGTTGCACCGTTATTCCAAATAAAGGTTGGATTAACAAGACCGCTCACCACCTGTTGTATTGCACCGCCTGTATTGCTGCAGTTTGCAGGGATAGAATAATGGGTTACAAAGGCATTTCCGCCGCCACCTACAAAGATACTGTCCAATGATACAGTACATTGTGTGCTGTCATAAACCAGAACGCTGTAAAAACCCGGTGTCAATCCGCTCAAATCCTGTGTATATTGGCTGTTTGACCAGGAGTAGTAATAACTACCATCGCCACCTGATACACTCAGGTTGATTGCACCGTCATTGCCTGCGCAGGAAGCATTCTGTACTGCATAAGTTACACTCATTGCTGTGCCTACTGTAAAAGATGCAGCGCTGCTGCAACCTGAATTATCAGTAACAGTTACTGCATAAGTGCCGGGACCGTTAGTGTATTCAAAATCCATTGAATTCATTTGCGTTGTTGAAGAACCTGAACTCCAAACGAAAGTATAAGGCATCTGACCACCGCTTACATAAGCCTGCAATGAATCAGCAGGACAGCCTTGTCCCCATAAGTACACCCAAATCATAGAGTTGTTCTGAACAACTGCACTGCCAGTCACTGTGCAGCTAGCGTCACTAACAGTTACTGTATAAGTGCCGGGACCAACAGCTGAAAGAATTGGAGTTGTTGCCCCTGTATTCCAAACATAAGTAGGATTGGTAAAGCCTGTAACTGTAGTTGTAATAGATCCATTCTGTAAGCCACAACCGGGATTTTGAACATTAGTTACAACATTTCCGCCGCCGCTATTAGCAACCTGAAATGTACCTTGTGTGAAACATCCATTTACAAGGTCGCTAATGTAAACCTGATAGGAGCCCGCTTGAAGGCTGTCTATATTCTGTGTATTGCCAATAAAGGTATTCCCAAGGTACCAGCTGTACTGAAAATTACCACTGCCTCCAATAACTGTTATGTTAATTGCACCATTTCTGTTGCCGCAGCTCTCGGGCGTAGCATTGCCACTTAATTGCAAAGGTGCTGTGTTGGCAACTGTATAAGACGCTATGCCAACGCAGCCTTGCGCGCTTGTAACCGTTACAGAATAAACACCTGGTTGAATACCCTGTACAAAGTTTGTGGTTGCTCCGTTGCTCCAGGAATAGGTAAATGGTTGGGTGCCATTACTTGAATAGGCATACAAGGCATTGACCGGACAGGAGGATGTGTCGGGAAAAATGTTTACCTGCAGCGAGCACTGCGCTTGTGTCTGTGATGAAAGGCCTACAAGCAGTAAAGCCCATAGCATCAGATTTTGTAATGTTTTCATAATAAAGGATTTTAGTGGATAAATCTAAATTTTTGTCAGTATTTGGAGATTGGCATCAACCCGTTCTCTTTTTTCACAATACAAAAGAATGAATAGTTTTGCAGGCTTTGAAATACAAATGTAGCCATTTGTCAAAAAAACAATACATACTATTGTTCATAAAAATCATTATTAACTGGTAATATAAATAGTTTTTGTCAATAAAATTATAATTTAGTCTTTGTTTTAATTTTAAAAATTAATTTCGGAATAAGGAGAAATATTTGCTTTATAATTATTTTGTAAAATTCATATTGTGCTATATGTCATCATATTGTGTAAAAAAGATGAAAATTTACTAAAGAAAAATGTAATTTCAATGAAGTGCATTTTTTAAAATTATTTTATCAGATATTCTTATCTTTGCAAACTATAGTTTTGTTCTTCTCTCTTTTAATATATTATAATTTTAACATTCGCTATATGAACCGGATTTTTACAAATTTGCTTTTTGCTTTTCTGCTTTTATCCGTCGGGCTCCAGGCTCAACAGTATAATGCTGAAATTCAAAGATTTTTGAATGAAAAAAAGTCTGAACTTGGGCTTACCCAAAAAGACATCAGCAATTGGGTTGTCAGCGATGAGTATCGCACTGAAAATATTGACATGACACATGTTTATATCCGACAGACTCATGATGATATAGAAGTTTATAATGCTGTGGCCAATTTCAATATCAAAAATGGCGCTGTTTTCAGTATGGGAAATCGTTTGGAATCAAATGTTTCCGAAAGAATAAACGACATAACGCCAAAAATGAGCGCCATTGAGGCAATTCGTGAGGCAAGTCGTCAGCTCAGCCAAATATTAACGGGTAGTCCTGAACTTTTAGAAACCAAAAACAGCAGGGAATTTGTATTCTCGGCACCAAGTATTTCCCTTGAAAAAATTCCGGTAAAGCTGATGTTTCAGCCAATGCCTGAGGGAGAGATCCGTTTGGTATGGGATATGAGCATTTATCAGCTCGATAAAAAACACTGGTGGAGTCTGCGTATAGATGCACTTTCAGGTGAGATATTGGATAAAGTCGATTGGGTCTTGAAATGTGATTTTGAAACCTGCGGTCATGAGTGGCACGGACCGTCAAAACGTCCAATTCCTCAAATAGAAGATCTTCTACCTGCACCGCCGCCCAATACCGATCAATATCGAGTTTTTGCCATTCCGGTCGAAAGTCCAAGTCATGGTACGCGAAGTTTGGTAGTTGGCCCTTACAATACAACTGCCTCCCCATATGGTTGGCATGACACCAATGGTGCTGCAGGTGCTGAGTATACTACTACACGAGGCAATAACGTAAATGCAATGGAAGATGCCGATGGTAACAATGGTACCGGATATGCGCCAACCGGAGGCGCTGCGCTCAATTTCGATTTTCCGCTCAATATGAATCAGACTGCCGTGAATTATCGCGATGCAGCAGTTACTAACTTGTTTTACATGAATAATATCATGCATGATATTTGGTATCAATATGGGTTTAATGATGCGAGCGGTAATTTTCAGGAAAATAATTACGGTAGAGGCGGAGCGCAGGTTGATGGAGTAATTGCTGACGCTCAAGATGGAAGCGGTACTAATAATGCCAATTTTGCTACACCTGCAGATGGGACAAGACCAAGAATGCAAATGTACCTTTGGACAGGTGCAGTGTCTTATCTGATGACAGTAAATTCACCATCACCATACACTGGACAATATGCTGCTGTTCAGGCAGGTTTTGGTCCAGCCGTCCCAGCTACATCTATTACAGCCAACCTGGCGCTGATGTCCGATGCAACTGCTAATTTCAATGATGGCTGTGAAGCGCTAACAAATGCTGCATCACTCTCGGGTAAAATTGCAATTGTCCGTCGCGGTACTTGTGCTTTCACTGCAAAAGTTCAGGCTGCTCAAAATGCTGGTGCAGTAGCTGTAATAGTGGTGAACAATATAGCAGGCGCACCTACTGCAATGGGCGGTACCTCTACCACAATCAATATACCTTCTATAATGATTTCTCAGGCAGATGGAGATCCATTAGTTGCAGCTTTGTTGGCCGGAACAACCATCAATACAACCTTGCAGAACAGTGGTGGACCTTATGATTTGGATGGAGATTTCGACAATGGCATAGTTGCTCACGAATACGGACATGGTATTTCCACTCGTTTAACCGGCGGCCCTGCCAATTCCAATTGTTTAGACAATGATGAACAAATGGGAGAAGGATGGTCTGATTGGTTCGGACTTATGCTCACTATTGAACCAGGCGATACAGCAACAGATGTAAGAGGTATTGGCACCTTTGCTATTGGTGAACCTACCAACGGGGTAGGAATTCGTCCGGCACCATACAGTACTTCTTTTACAGTCAATAATTTTACTTATGCATCATCGAACAATACTGCAACCGTTTCTATGCCTCATGGTGTGGGTTTTGTTTGGTGTACGATGTTATGGGATATGACCTGGGATCTGATCGGACAATATGGTTACGATTCAAATCTTTATACCGGTACCGGCGGAAATAATATAGCTATGCATTTAGTGGTTACTGCAATGAAACTGCAACCTTGCAGTCCCGGTTTTATCGATGGTCGTAATGCTATTTTGCAGGCAGATTCCATTCTCTACGGGGGAGCCAATAAATGTCTTATTTGGAGAGCCTTTGCACGTCGCGGACTAGGATTCAGTGCATCGCAGGGCAGCAGTGCCAGCCGCACCGATCAGGTTGAGGCTTTTGATCTGCCATCTGTTTGTCAGGTCCCTGTCTCTCCTCCCGATGCTAATTTCGGCGCTTTGGCAACCTGTTCAGGATTTGTCACTTTCAGAGATTCTTCTACTTTAAATCCAAATTCATGGAGTTGGACATTTGGGGATGGAGGAACAAGTACCATTCAAAATCCGACACATAGCTATACTGCCAGCGGAACCTATATTGTGAAATTAGTATCAACAAATGTAATAGGCTCTGATTCTATAACACGTTCGGTTGTGATAAGCCTTCCGGCTTCACCGACATCCGCTAACGTTACAATTTGTGAAAATCAAACTGCTGCGTTTTCTGCGTCTGCCTCAGGTACGGTGACTTGGTTTGATGCCAGCGGAAATACACAATTGGGAACAGGGACCACCTTTATAACTCCGTCTCTTTCTGTGACCACAACTTATAGGGTTCAAAATGTCGTACCTGCAGTTTCTCAGTTTGTCGGACCTTTGAATACTTCAATCGGAACAAATGCAAATCACAATCAGACGAATGTCTTTACCCTGAATTTTACTGCTTATCAACCGGTTACCATTGTTTCTGTTTGGGTGAATGCAAGTACTACCGGAAACAGAACAATTAATATTTATAATGGAGCAAACGGAACCGGGACTGTTGTGGCAACCACAAATGTAAATATTACAACTACGGGAGCACAGCGGATTACACTCAATTTGAGCGTGCCCGCAGCAGGTTCATACAGTATTGGCGGAGTTTCCATGAATATGTTCCGAAATAACAATGGAATCGCTTACCCATATAGGCTTACGGGTGTATTGGACATTACGAGTTCTTCAGCCGGAACAGGATTTTACTATTATTATTATAACTGGGAGGTCAGAACAGCCTCTTGTACTAGCGCTAAAATACCTGTTGTCGCAAATGTAAATGTAATTAATAATAATGCAGTTGCGGTGAATAGAATCTGTTCTGCAAATAATGGATCTGCATCAGTTGTTCCTAACGGAGGATCTGCACCTTACATGTACAACTGGTCAAATGGAAGAACTACAGCTTCCAATACCGGACTGACTGCAGGAAATTATACAGTAACGATAACTGATACGAACGGATGTTCGGGAACAAACTCAGTAACAATTAGCAATGTAGGCGTGATTGTGAACAGTACCATGTCAACTACAGCGGCCAACTGCTCAGTTTTGGGCTCAGCAACCGCATCTGCAACAAATGGAACAGCGCCATACAGTTATTTATGGTCGAATTCCAGAACTACAGCTTCCAATACCGGACTGACTGCAGGAAATTATACAGTAACAATAACTGATACGAACGGATGTTCGGGAACAAACTCAGTAACAATTAGCAATGTAGGCGTGATTGTGAACAGTACTATGTCAACTACAGCGGCCAACTGCTCAGTTTTGGGCTCAGCAACCGCATCTGCAACAAATGGAACAGCGCCATACAGTTATTTATGGTCGAATTCCAGA
>JBIKQC010000213.1:0-7844 GCA_044349855.1 Saprospira sp. | reverse complement strand
TTGTACTGCCGTGATAAGCATTTTTAAAGGCCACAATATTAGGACGGCCGGTATATCGTTTTGATAATTTTAAGGCCCCTTCAGTTGCCTCTGCTCCTGAATTAACAAAGTAGCAGCAGTTTAGATTTTCAGGCAGCAATTCAGCCAATAAAGTTGCCAACTTAACCTGTGGTGACAATACAAATTCTCCATACACCAAAGTATGCAGATATTTTTCACTCTGTTCATTGATAGCCTTTAAAACATTAGGGTGTCTGTGCCCAAGATTGCTGACTGCAATACCTGAAATCAGATCCATATATTTTTTCCCATCTGTACTGTAAAGGTACATTCCTTCAGCTTTTTCAATTTCAAGCGCCATTGGTGCATCACTTGTCTGCGCTACATGTCTGAGGAATAATTGTCGGTTGCTTAACATGATATATTTTACTTTAATAAACTATATATAGGTGTCTATAGCAGGCAGCTGAATTCCTACTTCATAATCTTCCAGATAAAAATTACCTGCTTTAATATATTCCAAATTCTTTTTCAAATGATCTTCAAAATTGGAAAACATTCCATTTATAAAAGAGCCCTGACCATCTTGAATTTCCATGGAAATTATTTGCCCTGCATGATTTTTTTCTGGATCCAAATCTAAACATGTCATCTTTAAATGTCATCTTTAAATGTCATCTTTCCATAGCTGTCTGCTGTAAATGGAATCCATTTTTTGTTCCACCAATTTTTTTAAATTTTATCTCCGTCCCAGTTTCCAAAATTTTCAATGATATGATTTCTATACGCCCATCATCAAAAATACCATTATTCTAGTGCTCGTACATTGAATCCCAATCCCGTTTTGCCAATTCAAAAGAAAGAATTCTGTAATAAAAACTGAGGTTTAATTCTGTCTCATTGTTCAGAAGAAATGTCCTGTAGTACACAGGAAGTTTAGCACCTATTCAGATTCCCAAGTTTTAATTTCTTTTTTACTTGCTTTCTTAATATTATAACCATCTATCAGTTTTTTAGAATAACTTCTAAAGATTTTAATCAGCACTTTATAATAATCAAGTACCACCATATTTTCTAAATTTTAAATTTAATTTAAATATACATCAGTTCCCGTAGCTGTTCTATTTTAGACAGGTATTTTTTATCTTGTGCCTTCAATAAATTATGATTCAAAGTTTACAATTATGACAAAAATACTGACAGGCATAAAAGTTTCCGCCCCGGCTACTATAGCCAACCTCAACTGCGGTACAGACAGTTTAGCTATAGCACTCAAAAGTCCGGCCGATGAAATTATTATTTACAAATTTGGACCGGCCGGTATACGTATCCGTTCCATTAGTGGGGACAAGAAAAAACTGAGTACCAAAATAGAAGAAAACACTGCAGGTCTTGCGGCGCTTTCTGTTTGGAGATTTTTGGTGGAAAACCATGGCGTTGACCCGGAGATTGGTATTGAACTGGAGATTAGAAAGAAGATTCCTGTTGATACCGGGCTTGGCTCTAATGAAGCTCTTGCAGTTGCGGGTGGTATGGCTGTAAATGAATTTTTTGGCGCTCTGCTTACTAAACGTGAATTATTACCACTTTTGGCAGCTGCAGAATATGGGGTTTTAGGTGCAGTTTCACTGCCCTGCCTTGCAGCATCCCTTTTGGGCAGTTGTATGTTGGTGCGCGATGCAGATAGCTGTGACATACATCGAATAACTTTACCTCGCGGTCTTTACTTTGCTATGATTAGTGCTCAGGTGAACATGATTGAACAAATTACTACACAGGTATCAATACAGGCAGCTACAAAACAGGCCGGGAATTTGGCTGCCTTAATATTGGGATTCAATAACACTGATTTTAATCTTATTTCACGTGCTATGGAGGATTCTATCATGGAACATCATATTTCAGGTTCTATTCCATATTTTGAAGAACTTAAAACAGTAGCAAAAAATTATGGCGCTCTATCATTTGGTATAGCTGATAAAGGGCCTACACTTTTTGCTTTTTGCAATAGCAGCGTGAAAGCAGAAGAATGTCTTAGTGCCATGGAAAGTCTTTACAGTTCCAATAAAATAAAATATACTGCTTGGGTTTCTGCTGTAAATATGGAGGGGGCTGAACTCTCTTAGCTTATTAAATTCTTCAAATGTTCCACAAAATATAAAAGTGTTCCACGTGGAACACTTTTATATTTTATACCTACTTTTAAAAAAATGTTTAAATAGTAATATTTTGTTCCACGTGGAACATTACCATATGACTTCCTTTTTTAAATCTCCTTTTTTGGCTATAACTTTGATCAATCCTTTGTTTTTGGTATGACAGGAAATAAAATTTAATTGGTTTGAATGCTGTTCAATTAAAAGATTATTATAAATCTGCATTATTTTAAAAGTGTTAATATTATTAATCTCAAGGTAAATATATAAAGCAAACATATCAGATTTTCCGCCGGATTCATGTCCTATATATTTATATACAGCAGTTTTATTGTCAATATAGAAAACAAGGTGTTTCTGTAAGTATTCCATTAGATAATCTTTTGTTTTTGGGTGTTCTCTATCAGTACCCAATTCAATTTTACTGTTATATTTCTTAGAAAGAACTGGTTCTAAATCATCAGCAAATATTTTTACAGAAATTTCAAGGCTTTTAGATTTTGTATTATAATCAACCTCAGTAGAACTAATGTATATAGGGTGAATGTCTCCAATTGTAATAAAAGCTGCATACATCGAATAAATCAATGTTTTAGTCCATATAAAAAGCATATTCTTTGGTATTTGGATGTTTATTAGTAAACTTGTGAGTATTATCTGTTTGGTATTTATATTCAATCAAAAATACAACCAATTTATAATATAATGAATTTTGGACTCTATTTCAATCTTGGAATTGAACATATAACTGATCCATTTGGTTATGATCACATACTTTTTATTGTTGCAATGAGCAGCAATTATAGAGTATTCCAATGGAAAAATATTGCATTATTGGTCACTGCTTTTACTATCGGACATTCAATAGCACTTGCAATGGCTGTACTGGAAATAGTACCCGTTAATTCAGCACTGATAGAATTTTTAATACCTATTACTATTTTGGTTTCCTGCATTAGAAATATGAGTTTTCCTCAAGCTGATATGCATCCTCATAGTCAGGTTGCAGTTAAAAAAAATTATTTGGCTTATATTTTAATACTTATATTTGGACTCATACATGGTTTAGGTTTTTCAAATTTTCTAAAGGAAACACTGGTTGCTAATGAAAGTATTTTTACGCCTTTATTAGCTTTCAATCTTGGTCTTGAAGTTGGGCAACTAATTATTGTTTTTATATGTTTATTGATAAATTTACTTTTTTTAGACCTTTTAAGAAAACATCCCAGAGATTGGACAATGGTTATTTCCGGTGGAGTTGCATCAATTGCACTACTTCTGGCATTTGAAAAAGGATTTTTACTTTTTGGTACTGTTTCTTAAAAATTCTTAATTTTTAATGATGTTTCAACTTTTTGGCGAAATAATATTATTGAATCTATTTATTTTCAATAAGTTAAGTTTACAAAAAAAGTATTAAAATCTAAAGCCCTGAGAATCGAATAAAAATAACTTTACTGTACTTTGGTGTTATATAATCAATTCTCAGCGCGAATAAAATTTAGTTAAAAACCTTAAAAATGACTGTTATTATGATTAGAATATATTTAACACTTATCTCTTCTTTAATTTTTACAAATTTAATTTTTGCTCAAGAGAGAGGTTATGAAAAATTTAAACAATTGGAGGAGGAATTGCCCACACCAAATCAATACCATAATGCTGCAGGTGCACCGGGTCACGAATATTGGCAACAAAAAGCCGACTATGAAATAAGGGTAAGATTGGATGATGAAACCCAAAGAATTTATGGTGAGGAAATAATTACCTACTATAATAACTCTCCTGATATGCTCAATTATTTATGGCTGCAGCTTGACCAAAATATTTTTGAAAAAAATTCTGATCGTGCATTGACTCAAACTAACAAAATTGATTTGAATATGGGTAGTGAGCAGGTCATGGATTTTCATGAAATGTTTGATGGAGGTTTCAAAATTGAAGAAGTAAAATCAAAATCGGGAGCAGCGCTAAAACATACTATAAATAAAACAATGATGCGAATAGATCTGCCGGCTCCACTGAAGCCCGGAGGCAGTTATTCTTTTACTGTAAAATGGTGGTATAATATTAATGACGGTTTAAAAACCAGAGCCCGTTCCGGATATGAATATTATCCTGAAGATGGAAACTATATTTACAGCATTGCCACTTTTTACCCTCGAATGTGTTCTTACAATGAGGTAATGGGCTGGCAAAATAAGCAGTTTTTGGGCCGTGGAGAATTTACACTCAGCTTTGGTGACTTTAACTTATACGTCACTGTGCCGGAAGAATTTATTGTAGGGGCAACCGGCGAACTCCAAAATGCTAAAGAACTTTTGAAAAAAGAGCATTTTGATAGGTTGGAAAAGGCTAAAAATGCCAATGAACCTATAATGATTATCAATGCTGAAGAAGCTGCTGCCAATGAAAAACTAAAAGGAAAAGGTACAAAAACCTGGCATTTCAAAGCAAATAATGTACGCGATGCAGCTTTTGTTGCCTCCAGAAAATTGATTTGGGATACTCAGGGTGTGAAATTTGGTGATAGGACTGTAATGGCTACATCATATTATCCTAAAGAATGTATGGGTCTTTGGGATAAATATTCAACCCGAGCTGTTGTTCACACGCTTAAAGTTTATTCAAGATATACTTTTGATTATCCCTACCCTGTTGCAATTTCCAGTCATGCTAACTTTACAGGGATGGAATATCCAATGATCTGTTTCAATTTTGGTAGACCACGTGAAGATGGCAGCTACTCTGAACGCTTAAAATATGGCGTAATCAGTGTGATTATTCACGAAGTCGGTCATAATTATTTTCCGATGATTGTCAATTCAGATGAGCGTCAATGGACTTGGATGGATGAAGGTCTCAACTCTTTTTTGGAATACTTGGCTGAGTTGGAATGGGAAAGAGATTACCCTGCACGTCGCGGCCCAGCACCTAATATTGTTGAGTATATGGCTGGTGATAAGGGTGGTTTAGAACCAATTATGACCAATTCGGAATCATTGATACAATTTGGAAATAATGCCTACGGTAAGCCTGCAACAGCATTGAATATACTTCGCGAAACGATTATGGGCCGTGAATTATTTGATCATGCTTTCAAGGAATACAGTAATCGTTGGAAATTCAAACATCCTACACCGGCTGACTTTTTCAGAACTATGGAAGATGCTTCAAGTGTAGATCTTGACTGGTTTTGGAGAGGTTGGTTTTATGGTACTGATAATGTGGATATAGCTTTTGATGAAATCAACTGGTATAAATTGAATTCTTTGGATCCGGAAAAAGAAATGAGTCTGCAGAAAATATGGGATGCCAAAGATCCTAAATATATAACAGATATACGTAATAAAGAATCTGTAAAAGAAACAGTTATGGAGAAAAATCCTGAGCTTAAAGATACTTATAACAACAGAGATAAATACAGAATTTCACCTGAAGAATCTAAAAAAGCGACCACTTTACTTAATAATCTAAGTGCTGAAGAAAAGTCAATTCTTAATAAAGAATATAATTATTATGAAATAAAATTCAAAAATATTGGTGGTCTTGTAATGCCAATTATTTTAGAGTTAATTTATGAAGATGGCAGCTCGGAACTGCGATACATTCCAGCCGAAATTTGGCGATTGAATGCTAAAGAAGTGACTAAAGTCTTTATTGCCGAAAAGCCTGTAAAAGAATTTATTCTTGATCCATATTTAGAAACAGCGGATACAAATAGGGAAAATAATTATTTTCCGCAAAGAAGTAGACCGACTAGATTTGAAATGTATAAAAGTAAAAATTAAAAAAAATGCCCTTTGAATTTACACTCAAAGGGCATTTTTTATTTAAGTATATATCTAAGTATTATTTTTGTTTTTATACCTTTTATTTCTATAAAATAAAATCCGGGAGCAGTATCTGTGGGCATTTCAATATTATAATTATTTAAAATTGAGTTATTAAATTCTTTCTCAAAGATATGTTTTCCATAAATATCAAATACTTTAATTGATGTTAAATCAATCGGAATATTTAAAATTGAAACGATATTATTTCCTGGATTGGGATAAATAATTGGCTGATTATTAAATTCAACGATAGAGGAAGAAAGTCCGGGTAAAATCTGCAGGCAATAATCCTCTGTTTCGCCATTCTGATATTGAGAGCAAAGAGTTGGGGCTGTACTCCACTGTAAAGCAACACGCATGCGAGTAACTCCTGGGGCAGCATAATAGGGCAGATTTATATTGCTGATAATACTGTCGGTAAAATTGATCGTACCTTCAAAAACTTTTTCATCAGCGTCTGAAAAATCACCATCATGATTGATATCAATCCAAATACGAACAGCTTCCAAAAAATCATTTCCCTGCTCTATTGTGAAAGGAATTGCAGTACCGGCGGCAGCTACAAAAATTGTTGAATCAAAAAAATGATAACCATTATTGGCACCGGAACGATGGTAAAAATTAGCAAATCGGAAACTTTCAATCCAATCGAAATCAGTATTAGTACCACGCATATCACAATACGTTGTTCCTGAACAACTGCTACAGCCATTTGTAGCAAAAAAATGAGAAGCCGAATAAGCACCTGTTGTATCTCCACAATCAGTTCTTATCTGAATTTCAAAATAAGAACAGGGATAGAGATTATTAAAGTTAAAAGAAGTTGAGGAGGTATTTATAAAAATCCATCCGGGTTGCCCGTATTCCCGCCAACGCAACTGATAAGTATTTGCTGAAGCGGAAGCTGTCCAGGAAATATCTGCTGAAAACTGATCTGAATTTAGGGTCTGAATTTGAGTAGGCGGCATACAGCAGCCTTCAGTACTGAAATAAATAGTTTCACTGCTGCCTATTATTCCATTGCACCAACCATTTACTACTACTTCATAATGCTTGCAACGTGGCAGATTCTGATAAAAATAGGAATACTGATCAGTAACTGTGGAATCTAACCAAACAGAAGTACCCTGATAACGGATGCGCAGACAAGTACTGTCAGTACCACCGGCCCAATCAATAATAGCATTTGAATCAGAAACTGAATACAGATTTAGTCCGAAAGGTGCAAAACAACTGTCTGCAGGGCAAACACTTTGAATATCGAGTAATGTGTTGTACAAATTCAACTGACCACCCGTTACAGATTGCGTGTTCAAAGCACTGTTAGGAACAGTAGCACTGAGAATAGCTTCTTTCATAAGTAAAGCAGCCTGATGAGGATATATCCTGGCCATACTCATAAATTTACCGCAAACTGTACTGTAAGCCAAAGCTATTGCACCTGTCACATGAGGTGCTGCTGCAGAAGTTCCACCAAAAATACCATAACCGTTGTATGTGAGTGTAAAAACACCATCAGCAAAAGCCCCAAGATCTACACTTGTGGAACCATAACCTCCATTTCGGGTTCCAAAGCGATTTAGATTTGTTACTGCGATGAGATAATCACTTGTACAGGTTGTAGGTAAATCTCCAACAATATCAACATTTACATTATTATTGGTTGTGGAAGCAACATTGATAATACCGTATTTACCGAGGGTGTCATAAAATGAACACCAAAGCGGAGCTTGAGGAGCAAACAAATTATCAACACCCCAGGAAGCATTGGTAGCAACTACAAAAGCACCTTGCTGACCATTTGTCTGATTGTAAATTTTTCTTTGTGTAAGCGCATAACCGTATGCACTGA
>JBIKQC010000211.1:0-7863 GCA_044349855.1 Saprospira sp. | reverse complement strand
TTTTAAAATCCTACAGATGATTGATATAGGAGGAGAAGCAGAGGGTAAACTCTTTGATATTGCCGTAGAATATTGGACAAAAATCAACAAAAAACCTGCCGTTAGGCTAAATGCTTTTAAAGTAATACTGAAAATCGTCGAAAAAAATCCGGAACTCCGTGATGAACTTAGTTTTTTGGTGGAGGAACATTATTTGGAAGACCTGTCTCCGGGGGTTATACATTCAATTAATAAAATGATAAAAACGTTAAAGCTGACTTAATGATGCTTCGAAAATGAGGCTATGTTATTTGTTAAATATGAATCGGCCTTCAAGGCCAACGAAAAGGCTTGACCTTTTGCTGTGCAACAATTAAATATTTTTAAGAATCTAATACAAAAAGTAATGAGCGTCAATATTTATTTACAAGCTATAATATCAGAAGATATTTATGAAACGAATAAAGATAAGATTGATTTTGAAGTTACTTCAGCAGCAACAGATAGTTTTGATTGCTTAAAAAAACAACTCCCCAATAACGGTTTGGATTTCACCAACGCCAAAATAATATCCGTTGGACTCTGGGGGATGCTTTCTGATTATTTTTGGACAGAGCGTTTGGAGTATTCTGAATTTCCTGAATTGGAAGGGAAGATTGGAGAATATGCTTGGGTAAATTTTTACGTAAACGAACCCAAATCCGGGGAAAGCACTCCAATCAAAGCAGGGTATATGTTAAATTATGCCAAAGGTATTGATTTGGTCCTGAAGTCTGATTCAAAATATAAGGAATACCTTAAACATTTTAGAAAAGCGAAATTGGAAAAATTCTGCAATTTGGCTAGAAAATATGGATGGGAAAGTAAAATTTTCTGGTCTGTAACCTAAAACCTTATTTTAACCCGATTTCATAATCCAGCATGTCTTCCAAGCTCATGCCCGATCCTCCGCAAACGATAAAAACTATACTTTTTGCATCTTTCAATGCAGGGCTCTTCAGTGCAGCAAGTGCAGTGCCGCAGGCAGGCTCAGTAAGTACAAAGTATTCATTTAGAAATGCGTGACAAGCCTGCAGTGCTTCTGCATCTGTACAGACATATGGTATAACGGCAGGGTTTTGAGCCAGCTCCCAAGCCCGGTCAGCAATGCGTTTTGCCCCTAAGGAGGTAGCAATTGTCGTTATATTGTCCAGCGTAATCTGATGCCCGGCAAAAATCGATTTTGCCATTGAAGCGGCCCCTTCCGTTTCGGCGCAGATTACTTTGCAATTCTTCCAACCCAGATTTTCCAATCCCTGCATCACTCCGCAGAAAAGTCCCCCTCCTCCTACTGAAAGTACGATTGCATCGGGTTCCTCTATTTCTTCTGACAATTCCTGCACAATTGTGGAATGTCCTTCCCAAAGCAGGGGATTATCGAATGGATGAACATAATAAGTATCATCAGCTTCGGCAAGACTGCAGGCATATTCATGGGCTTCATTCCAAACTTTGCCCTTTACTTCAAGCTTAGCGCCCAGCTCCATAATGCGTTTCCGCATACTTTCCCGTGTACTTTCCGGCACCACGACAATTGTTTCAATGCCAAGTTTATATCCGCAGTAAGCTACTGCCAATCCTGCATTTCCTCCGGAAGCAATAACAAAACGTTTGATCCCGTCAGCTGCCAACGTACTGCAAAGCAGACCTATTCCTCTGAGCTTGAAGGAACCGGAAGGCTGATGTGCTTCCATTTTATAGTATATCTTCCGTTCAGCAGTACTGTGTTTGAAAGATCGGTATAATGGGGTTTTTATGTGCATTTATTTTAATTGTTAAAGGTAGTAGCAAATAGTTAAACTAATTCTCAAATTATAGCGCTTAATCCGTTCAGTTCTCAAATCATTTAGTTCTTTCCCCCTCCTTCGTCCGCCATCCGCCTTTCCCCCAGCTGTCTTTGTTATTGTAGCGTTCTTTGGGGGGTGAAACCGAATTCCTACGTCCCTTCATCCACTGTAGTTTTATACCCAATTGAGCAGTAAGATGCTGTACAATTTTAAATTCACTCAAGAAGATAGAAGCAATGACGCGCAAAGCTGTATAAAAAGGAATTGCGACGACCATTCCTACCATTCCGGCCAATTTGGATCCGATAACAATTACTACAAAAATTTCAATAGGATGTGCTTTGACGCTTTTCGAGAAAATCATCGGCTGTAAAAAAAGATTGTCAATAGCCTGCATGCTAAAAAATACCAGAACTACCCTTAACAATAATGGCATTGTCTGTGTATAAAAATCGAGATCCAATGAGGAACAAACGCTTACTATGAGTGCAAAAGCCATCCCGATAAAGGGGCCTATATATGGGATAACATTAACAATTGCTCCAAAAAATGCAATGAGCAGTGCATTCTCAGCACCAACCAGCGTGAGCAGCAACCACAGATATAACGCAAGAACAGACATTTGAACTAAAATTCCTTCAAAATATCTGATAAGCATGCTTTTGATAAGATATAGCGCCCGATCTATATGGTCGCCCTGTTTTTCAGGAAAAGGCGCTTTGACCAATTTAGAAAACATCCCTTCTTCCTGAAGAAAGAAAAAGGCAATGAATAACACCGAAGTTAGCAGTACAAAAAGATTTCCGACCAGTCCCCAAATTGTAGAGAGGGTATTTCGCAGCACCGAAGATGGATTGAAATAGGAAAAAATCTGTTTTTGTACCCTTTCAACCGGGCTGTCATTGGCTGTAACTATAGCGGTTGAATCGTGGATTTGGTCTAAATCATTAGGGTCAGAACCCGAATTTTCCACCCTGATGAGCAACTGTATATTGGTTCTGGCTGTTGTGTCCCCACCCTTTTTGATCAGAGAGTCAATATTAATACTCTGAACACTGACGGAGGTTTGGCTTATAGGAACAATGACCTTAATGTTTCCACTGCTGTCAGACTGATTCTGAAGGCTATCTTTTTGATTTACATTATTGGTACTGTCTTCCAATGCCTGTTTTGAAAAATCATCTACCATACCAAGTTTTGAAAGCCTTTTGTAGAGGTGATTGATTGGCTCTTCCAATCCGGCTATTACCTGCGAATAATTTACTTTGGCCAGATTGTTTCCCTGTTGTATTATGACAGGAACAAAAAGTGCGATAAAAAGCACAAAGACCAGAAAAAATGTCACAAGTGTTATAGCTGCACGTACTGAAGCACTCAGACGACGTTTACCTACTTTAATTTTTCCCAATACATTCATCATGGGAGAGCCCAACAAAGAAACAACCCAAGCAAGGATAATCCAGGTGAGTATATCGCTGAAAAAGTAAAAAATCGCTACGAGGGCAGTAAAGCCCAGAGCCCAGTAAATATATTGACGGTATTGATTCATATTGCTTAGCCTTTGGCTGATTAGTACTATGGGGAGTTATTGTATATTAATCAGAGAATTAAACCATTTTTCTTCTGTTTCAAAATTCAAAGAAGGCTGACGTTTTTTCAATGCTACAATTTTTTGGAGCTGTAGCTGTGCAAACTGTCTGCTTTCAGCTGTCTGCGGATTAAAAACCCTGTGTGCGGCTGCAATACTTAGCTTTTCAATGTCTTTTCTTAGTGAGGCTTCACTGTTTTCCAGAAAAGCGGTTTCAAATTTTTCCCAAATATAATCGATTGCCTGTTCATTAGGATGTATAAGGTCCGATTTATAAAAACGGTAATCGCGCAAATCGTCCAACATGAGCTCGTAAGACGGAAAATAACTGAGCGTTGGGAATTTTTCACTGAGTTTTTCGCAGGCAAGCAACAGTGTAGCTTTGCTTAACTGATTTTCATTAAAACCATCTTTCAGATGTCTGATAGGACTGACCGTTATTATAATATTGATATTTGGATTAAGAGCGATCAGTTTTTGAATCGGAATTTCCAATTTTTCTACTACCTCTTCCACACTCAATCTGAATCTTTTAAAACGAACAGCGGGCAGTTTATGGCAGTTATTGACCACCTCATCTGTATCAGAAAGCGCAAAAACCCAAGCAGTCCCCAACGTTAACAATAAAAAATCCGTTTCTAAAAGATTGGAGGCAGCAGACTCGAGGCGACAGTTTATTTCCGACAGACAGGTTTCCCTGTTCCTGCCTGAAAAATCGCTATGATGGTAAAAGCTATGCCAAATGCCCTGATATTCAAAAAGTTCAGTTTCTTTAAAATGATTTCCGGAAAGCAATCGCTCCAACCCCTGTCCTATTGAGGACGGATTGTACTGAATACCAAAAGGATTGATATCTATGCTGTACTTAAGTGCAGATAGTTTCGCTCCAATATTTTCCACAAAACAGGAGCCGAAAGCCATGATCTTGTTTTTTAGGGAGATTGGCGTTTTGGTAGGTTCCGGATTTAACTCGCTATGCCATTTCATAGATGAAAGTTGAAAGAGGAAAGATAAAAGATTAAAGTTAAAAGTTGTTTGGTACTAGGCATTAGAGAGATAATTTTGATTGAACATTAATCTGTCTTCTGACAATCTAATATCTGACGTCTGACAATCTGATATCTGACAATCTTATCTCCCGAATTGCTTTTTTTTAAACTTTCCCTAAAAGGCTTAACTCTTTACCCTTCTATAATTGTATATTTGCGAATATATTCCTCATCGGATAAAATTACTAATCTGCGACATGAAATTTATTAAAAACTTCTCTTTTATTGTTTTTTTATTGGGAGCTGCTGCTACTGTAAATGCACAGATTGATTTTAAATTTGGCTTCCGTGCCGGGGCTACCCTTTCCGACATGTTCGGAGCATCAGAAAAAGACGATTTGGGCAATGGCCTCGAAAAATTTAAATTGACTACCCGTATCTGTGTTGGCGGAACTATTGCCATGCCTCTGACAGACCGTTTCGGGCTAAGTGCCGAAGTGCTTTTCAGTCAAAAAGGGGCACTCTATCGTTTTGAAGGAGATAATTCTTACCTTAAACTGAGCGGCACAGTGGCGAATCCGAATTCTTCACAGATTTTTCAGGGTAATAAGCGCATTTTAAGCATGAACATTACGAATGGTTATGTAGAAGTGCCCATTACTTTTTATGCTTATGCTATCAAAGACCGTCTGCTTTTTGACTTCGGTCCCAGTGTTTCTTTCCTCGTAACTTCCCGTTCACTCGGCATCCTGAAATATGGTATCATTGATGATGTAAATCCCGATCCTGCTGATTTTCTTGAAATCGAATTGGACATGAGATCACTCTCTGACGAGCCGGCTGCACTTGCTGATGCTGCCATTGACAAAACCGGCAAATTGGATCAGACAACAATTGCATATCCGTCAAGAATCGGTGCTTATTATAATTTTGCTGAAAGCAAAGGCCCTCTTTTCAATAAGGTAGATTTTGGTCTTAATGTCGGTGCTTCACTTTTCTTTACCAAAGGCTTACGTGTTGGTGCCCGCTGTTATTACGGACTTACGGATGTAACCAACAACAAATACGATGTTTCTCAAAAAGCATTGGATGCCAATAAAGAATTTATTTACAGAAAGGATAAGGACACCAACTTTGGCATTCAATTGTTTATTGCACTTTCTTTTTAGTATTTATAATCAATAGGTTAATAATAATATCTTTTCCCCTAATTCCCTAATATTCTATGTTCAACAAAATTAAAAAAATCATTCAGGACGATCTTCAACGCCGTTACGAACAGCTTGAAGAGCGTTTTTTGGTCTTTGAACAAAAACTTTACGGACACTTGGCTGACCGCCTCGATGGCTTGGAAAATCAGCTAGATCAGCTGAGTGAGCTCTTGCGGGAAAAAGCAAGGAAATATGCCGATCAGGAATCTGAAGAGCAGGAAGACGAGGAAAATGAAGATTATCTGGATCAAAAAGAAGAAAAGCAGGAGCATAAGCCCGACGACTTGCAGGATTTGCCGGGATTGGGCAACAGCATGGAGAAAAAACTCAACAATGAAGGCATATTGACATTCAAACAATTGGCTTCGCTGACAGATAAAGAACTTGAAAATCTCAATTCAAAAATACCCGGCCTGAAAATCAGGTATGAGCGTTACGAATGGAAAAAAGAAGCAAAAGACAGATTGTAAAGCATTTATCTGACGATACCACTTTGCTTTGTATCCTGTAAGCTCTACACAGCACTCTTTATCATCTACAGATCACACATGTCTCAAAAGATTATCATCATCGGCTCTGCGCATCCGCTACGCGGTGGACTGGCCGCATATAATGAGCGTTTGGCCTATGCCTTTCAGGAGGCCGGCGACCTTGTGGAAATTTACAGTTTCAGCCTTCAATATCCCGGTTTTCTTTTTCCGGGCAAGACACAGTTTACCTCAGATCCGGCTCCCGAAGGTCTAACAATTAAAACCAAAATCAATTCCATCAATCCGTTTAACTGGTGGAAAATAGGAAGGGAAATCTCCCGAATGAAGCCCGATATCGTCATTGTTCGCTTTTGGCTGCCTTTTATGGGACCCTGCTTCGGCACAATATTAAGGCTGATCAGAAGAAATAAACATACAAGAATCATTGCCATTACCGACAATATCATCCCGCACGAGAAAAGACCGGGCGATCGGATTTTTACTAAATATTTTGTAAAACCGGTAGATGGTTTTATTCCGATGTGTCAATCGGTAAAGGACGAGCTCAAACTGTTCGACACCAAAAAACCGGTTCAGCTTATTCCGCACCCTATTTATGACAATTACGGCACACAGATACCAATAGCTGAGGCCCGAAAAAAATTAGGATTGGAAGCCGACGGAAAATATCTGCTCTTTTTCGGATTTATCCGCGATTACAAGGGTTTGGATCTGCTGCTTGATGCAATGGCTGATGAACGTCTGGCAAAAGCCGGTATCAAAGCAATAGTTGCAGGAGAGTTCTATTCAGATTCCAAACCTTATGATGATCAGATCGAAAGATTGGGTATAAAAGACCGCCTGATCATGCATACCGATTATATTCCAAACAGCGAAGTAGCAGCATATTTCGGTGCTTGCGACATGGTAGTACAGCCCTATAAATCGGCCACACAGAGTGGTATTTCACAAATGGCTTATCATTTTGAAGTACCAATGCTGGTCACCAATGTTGGCGGTTTACCGGAGATTGTGGCTGACGGTAAAGCCGGTTACGTTACGCCCACCGACAGTAAAGCTATCGCCGATGCCATCATGGATTTTTACGAAAATAACAGAAAAGAAAGCTTCCATAATTTTGTAAAAGAAGAGAAGAAACGCTTTTCCTGGAACAGCATGGTTGAAGGAATTAAATCATTGGCAGTATTTAAATAAACTAACTTAAAAAAACAAATAAATGCACGTTTTTGTTAGATTTTTTCTACAAAACGTGCTTTTGTCTTTTAGTTTTCATAAATTTGCATTTAAAGACAGAACTCAACTCAACTTAATCATATAATGATACGTTCTTTATCCATACGCAACTACGCTATCATCGAGGCTGTAGAAATTGCGTTTTCCGATAACCTGACCATCATCACAGGAGAAACAGGGGCGGGTAAATCCATTATGATGGGAGCCCTTGGCCTCATTATGGGCAAACGCGCCGATACCAAAGTCCTTTACGATCTTAATAATAAATGTGTTGTAGAGGCGGTTTTCGACCTTTCCAAATATAAATTGGAAGCATTTTTTAATGCTGAAGATATAGACTATGCCACAGAAACAGTTGTAAGAAGGGAGATTACTCCTGCCGGAAAAACCCGTGCTTTCATCAATGACACACCGGTCAAACTGGAAACCCTGCGGGACCTGACCGAGCAACTGGTCGATCTGCATCAGCAGTTTGATACCCTCGACATTCAGGATTCTGAATTTCAGCTGAAAGTGGTGGACTCCCTGGCAGAAAATAAGGTTCTT
>JBIKQC010000210.1:0-7894 GCA_044349855.1 Saprospira sp. | reverse complement strand
CTCCTTTACGGATAAGCTGATTTGGATTATCGAGATTATTTTGTGCAAAAGCAGGGTTATTGGCAGAATCACGAGCTGCAAATTGATTGATATCGACCCAATAATCACCACCCAACAAATCTTCCAGTACTTTATAGTTGTGGCTAATAAAATATTGACCTCTCAAACCACCGTTCAACGTGATGTTATCACTGACGTAATTTTTATAAATTGTATTGAAGCTATATTGCTTTACATCGTAACGGCGCTCTTCAACAATATAACGAGAACGTTTTTCAGTGCCGGAATATTCCTCATCAATACTGCTGCGATTTGCATTAAACATGCCGTCCCAATCAACCTGAAGCTGTTCAGGATTGGCAACGAGCTGAGCGCGGAGATTATCAGCTACAGTAGAATCTGTATCGTCGAAATAGCTAGGCCATTTGCGATAGTATTCAGGACGTGGATCGGCCGCATCGTACCAGTTTGTAGCAGTACTTCCGTTTTTACCGAACTGATAACCAATAGAAGTTGTAAGTGTTTGATTTTCATTGATATCCCAATCGTGACTAAGAATAATCACCGGAATATGAGAGGAACTGTAGCGGCTGTTGCGCACAACACGGCCACTGCCATCTTCTTTGGTCTGATAACCCCAAGAAGGATTGTAGAAATAACCGTTTTTGCCGTTTGCTTCTCTGGCAATTTCCTGCTGCTCAGCTGTTATAGGAGCATTAGCACCACGAACACGGGGTGCACCGAAGATAGAAAGATTAAGTCCATGCTGTTTGTTAATTCTTTTTTCGGCTGCTGCATAATAAGATGCTGCACTGTAGTAAGAACCGGGAATTTGGGTTTGCTCAGCACCTCGGTAAGAACCGGAGATAGAGAAAGCCCAACCGCTTTTGAGAAGTCCTGTTGAGTAGATGAACATAGGACGGTAAGCATAAGAACGGTTTGAAACTGCCGCACCAACGCGAAGCTGTTTCCACTGTGCCGATGCACGGACATCCATTTGAGTTGCACCGCCGGGACCACCGAAAGTGTAGTCGGTAGCGCCAAGACCAATCGTATTGTCACGACTGCGGAATGCATCATTCAATCCACCCCAAAGCGTCCAACTTGCGCGGCCATTTTCGAGTGAATTCATCGGAATGCCATTAATATATACAGTAGAATATTCAGAATCATATCCACGGATGCTGAAACGCATAGCGCCAAAGGCAAAAGCAGCTGTATTGAAGAATACATCGCGGGAAGAGGTGAGAACACCTGATACATTCTGTGTTCCGCCTGCGTCGTTCAAGTCTGCATCAGAAAGACTGACAGAGGGTATGAGTTCTTCGCTGGAAAGCTGATCGACGCCATCTTCAGTGGCCATGACAACAGTACCGATTTCCTTTTGGCCATCAGCAGCGTCCGCGCTGATCATCACGCGCAGAAAGTTGGATTTCCATTGTTCTTTTTTGAATACCAGATTGTATGTCCCATGGGGAACATCAGTAAGTGTAAAATCGCCGTTTTCCCCTGTTAGAGTGAAAAGTTCAGAGCCTTCAGCCCTAACTTCTACACCTTCAATGGGTTCACCCGCAGCATTTTGCACCTTGCCTGTAATGCTGCCGTGTTGAGCCCAAAGGCCAATACTCAGCAGACAAAATAGCCCTGTCAGCAAAAGTGTAAGTTTGTTCATAAATGATTTTTGGTTTTGCCAATTTCCGATAGGATTTTAGACAAACAAGTAAAAAATATATCAGCTTTATTAATTGCTGCTAAGGTATGACTTTTTTAAGACTGCTTACGATTTTATTAAGACGAATTAACAAAAACTTATTGTACATAAACTTATAAACAGTTCCGGATTTTGCAGGACTTATGTATCTTTGGAACTTTGTAACGCTATTATTATAAAAGTTAAAATAGGTCATCTGATGCGAATCAAATCTTTATTCTTTTTTCTGTTCTCATTTGCAGTGTTTTCTCTTTGCTGCAATGATTCAAAAGCTCAGGTTGACTATAGGGTTGCCTGTATCGGATTTTATAATCTGGAAAATCTTTTTGATACCTTGGATACGCCTGACAAAGATGATGCGGAATTCCTTCCTAACGGCAGCAACAAATACAACAGTTATGTTTACAATGACAAATTAAAAAATTTATCAAGGGTAATTTCTGAACTCGGTACTGAGATGACTCCGGATGGTGTCGCTATTTTAGGAGTAGCTGAGATTGAGAACAGAGCAGTACTAGAGGATCTTGTGGCCCAAGCGCCATTGAAAAACAGAAATTATAAAATTGTGCATGAAGAAGGTTGGGATTCACGTGGGGTAGATGTAGGCATGCTTTACAATCCAAAATATTTCAGAGAACTGAAACACGATGTTATTCATGTAGATTTAAAAAGCGATGAAGGCAGTACTTATTATTCCCGCGATATTCTTTGGGTAACAGGCATTTTAGGTGGCACAGATACACTTCATGTTTTTGTCAATCACTGGCCTTCACGCAGAGGCGGTACTTCTTCAATTCCAAAAAGGAATTATGCTGCTTCCCTATGCAAAAAAGTAGTCGATTCATTGACTGCTGTAAATCCCAACGTTAAAATTTTCATAACAGGCGACTTAAATGATGATCCCATCAGTCCCAGCGTAAAAGATATTTTGAATGCCAGAGGCAAACAAAAAGATGTAAATCCAGGCGGTCTTTTTAATCCCATGTGGACAAAATATAAATCAGGAGACGGAACATTGACTTATAATGATGCTTGGAATCTATTCGATCAGACAATTATCTCTTCCGGTTTTTTGAACAAAGAACAGGATGGCTACTTCTTTCACAAAGCAGAAGTTTATAAAAGAGCCTATTTATTGAACAGGGAAGGCCGTTTCAAAGGATCTCCCTTCCGCTGTTATTCTTTTGGAACATATATAGGCGGTTTCAGTGATCACCTGCCGGTTTACAGTTATTTCCTGCAAAAAATTAAGAAATAAATTCGATCAATACTACGTTAATACTCCTAAAGGGCGAAAGTTGAAAACTTTCGCCCTTTTTCTTGCACTATTCTTTCAAATATTGTATTTTAGAAAAAAAATTAAATGTATGAAATCTATATTTTTTACCAAGGGATTTTGGCTCTGTATTTTGATTTCTTTCTCAATGGGAAGCTGTAAGCATGGCTGTACATTTACTTCAGTTTTGAAAACCAAATCGAAAAATGAAAAAGTAGGCAGTCAGGATATAGAGATAAAAGCTTCTCTGTTGAAGTCCAAAAATATCAAATTTAAATGGCGCGGAGGACAGATATCAAGGAGTGATGTTTATCATACCGTATCAGTTGAGGCTTTTATAAATAAAAACGACTTACACCTCGACTGGTATTTTCCAGCTGAAAAGTCAACAGATTTAAAACCATTTCTAGAAAAAATAAGTATCCAGAAGAAAAAGGATAACAGTTATTTTGTAATAGAATATGCAGATGATAAAGAGCTTGCCAGCCTCTTTCAGGTTTTAGGTAACGGATCAGTAATTCTATCGCCTTATTTGAAAGATTATTTGGATAAAAAGAGAAATTTGGAATCGCTGCCTTCTGAAAAACAACTGATTAGTGATTTAATTCAGGATCCCATGCTCTATACAAATGCCATGGGACATCAGGATTTGCTCTTAGCCTGGTTCAGTAACCAAAAACTCAGCGAGGAACAATGTATTAAGCTTTTGGAACATTTTGATTCTAAAAATTCAAAATTGGCCGAGGTCTATTTTACTGACAAAAGACTTGCAGAACTGAAATACAGTTATGTTGAATTTAGAAAAAAAGCCCTTTCAAAAGCTCTTTCCGCCTTGGAGAAATATGATCCGTCAGAACCGATGCAAAAAATTATTTTGGCCTTGGCTGATCAGCAATCTTTCGATAAAGCTGATGAAATTATTGTCAATAAATGGGGAGATGCTTTCAGCGATAAATCGGATGATTATTTGAAATTGAGACTTTTAAACAGGAGTTTACAAATGAACAGCCAATTGCGTCAGCAACTCAATGAGCGATGTGAAAAAGCAATTGATATGGAATTGAAAAATGAAACAATTAGTAAAGTTACTGCTGAAAATGCTGCCAAGTATATGCTTTGGATATCAAATAAAGTATATGTCGAAAAATACGCTGCCTACCTGTTTGAGAAAAATAAAGAAGATCAATATTCACAAAGAAGAATAGTTGAAAATTACTATCAGATGCTTTCTCCGGGATTGAAACAAAAAATAATGGAGAACTGTAAAAAACAGTTTAGCGAAAAATTAACATCCAATGATGAAATGGAAGTTGCCGATTGGTATAATTTGATGGATAAGGGGTTGACATGTATGGAAATGCGAAGTTATTTTAAACAATTTAAATATAAATATAAAAAATCGACATTTTTGAATAAAGAGCCGAAATGTTAACTTTAAAATTTATTTTTATAGCAAATATAAAACCCGATCCGGTCTTTCCAGATCGGGTTTTGCATTCATTATTTCCTTGAAATTATTTCCATGCTTTATTTCAAATATAGTATGGTTAATTAAATTAATACATTTCTCAAAATATCAGCATCCTGATTATTCGGTACACATCCGCACAACTTGTCCCGACCCAAGACGGGATTATCGCATCAACTCGTTTCTTTCTTCCCCAAATTTCAAAATATTGTCAATAAAATCCGCCGGGCTGTAACCGTTCAGCGCACACTGATGAAAAATACAGGTGGCAGGTGTCATTCCGGGCAATGAATTGACCTCAATAACGATAGTTTCTGCCTTGCCGTCTGCATATATACGCACAAAGGCATCGATTCGGGCATAGCCCGATACACCCAAAACCCGTGCAGCTTTTTCAAGATCAGCGCGAACCTGTGCGGAGATATGTTCATGAGAAATGCCATTTACTGCAAAGCGTGCCGGAGTAATATTCTGTCCTTCTCCAGCCAGGAATTTTTCTTCAAGAGAAAGTACCTCTCCACCGGCCAAGGTTTCCGAAGGTTCAAATATTTCATAACAGATATTGCCGGCCGAATCGTATTTAGTGAGCAGACCGCCGGTGATTTCCAGAAAATGAATGGCATCGCCTTTGTCTATAAGCGTTTCGAGCAGGGCAAGTGGTTTTATGGGAAACTCTTCTTTTGGTTTCAGGTGCAGAATATTGGCCTGTTCCAAAGGCAGATCCTCCGTTTTTCGGAAGATTGTCTCCAGAAAAGCTTTGAGCTCAACTCTATTTTTTATCTTTTTAACCGCAGAACTGCAACCGTCATCTACAGGTTTGGCAATCAGCGGATATTTGAGGTTTTTTTCAACCTCATCCAAAGCGGCATCGGCATTTTTGGCAAAAGCATCGGCAGCTACCAAAAGCTGTTCTGTGACAATGAAACCAGCTTCCTTAAGTCGCTGCAAGGTATCATATTTGTTGATGGTAATGGCTGCAGAATCGGAAGTTGAGCCATTGTATGGAATTTTTAATGTTTCCAATTTTTGCTGAACAACACCATCCTCACCCGGGCGGCCATGCAGTGCGATGAAGACCTCGTCCACCAAAGTTTTCAGTTCTTCAAAATTGACAGCAATCGGTTCAAAAATGGCACCATCCCGCACAAAACGCTCGGTGATTGATTTGGATTGCAGCTGTATGCGGCTGATCAGCGGATGTTTGCTATAATTTTTGACTTTTTCGCGAATATCATCTGCATTGTCTTTCAAAAGGAGATTGATCGGCAGTTGGTACATTTCCAAAACTTCGGATGAACCGGTTAAAAACAGCGGAATTGCCTCGTAATTGGCTGAACTTGACAGTTTTTCATAAATATTTCTGCCGCTTTCCACCGAAATATGTCTTTCGGAACTGTAGCCGCCCAAAATGACCGCCACGCGTTTTTTGTCCTGTTTTTTATCTTTTTGGGCCGACATTGCCGCATCCAATTGGAGCAGGAAGCGGTCATAGACATTCAGCTGCATGCTGCTGCGAATGCGCTCTATGAGCGAGGCACGTATAATATAACTGAGGAAATTTGAAGGATTCAAGCCAATTTCCGCCGCCTGATGGAAAAAGAAAGAAGAGGGCAACATACCCGAAGTGGTATTGGGATCATTCAGAATGATGGTGCTGTCGGCCTTGATAAAACCGTCGATACGGGCATAAACATTGAATTCCAAGTATCGGAAAAGTCGCTCGCACTCGCTGCGGATGGCTTCAATAGCCGTTTCCGGCAAATCAATCGGCGTAACCTTTCTGGAAAGGCCCGCCATATATTTAGAACGGTAATCAAAAACTTCTTTGCCTTTTACAATCTCAGTAGGAGGGAGCGCAATCGGCTCTCCGTCCTCGTTCTGGATAACCACACAGGAAAATTCGCGGCCTTCAATAAAGCCTTCCAAAACAACCCGCTGTTCGCTGTGATGTCCTTCCAAAAGAAGAATTGCATTGGGATTGGCACTGAAAAAGCTGTTAAAATGAGCCAGAAGCGCCTCGGGGTGATAATAAATAGCTCGGCTGCTTCCGGCCTTGTCCTCACTGACCGTCATGGGAAAGCCGATTCCGTAGCGGATATCGGTCCAATCGCGCAGTATTTGTACCCGTTTTTCTTCCGAATAAGCCAGCCATTCAGCCCCTGAAAGTCTTCTGATGAAAAATGCTGCATCTATGGCGTTCAGTAATTGTTTTGAATCCTGAACGATAGCCACAGCGATGGATGAGCCCTGATTTGCCGGCCTGACAACTAGGGGCAGTCCGATATGCGCAATCGCCGTATTCAGCAAACTGTCTTTATCCGTTTCGCAAAGCCATTGGCGGCGGCTGATGATCTGCATTTCGGGACTATGAAAGGCACCTGCATTCATCACTTTTTTCTGAAAGGATTTGTCCATACCGATACTGCTGGCCCGGATGCCGGAACCGCTATAAGGAATTTTCAGACTTTCAAGTAAACCCTGCAGCTGACCGTCTTCGCCCCATTCTCCGTGAAGGGCCAGAAAAGCAAAGTCAATGGTATTGGGCAGTTCGTCTATGCTGAGCGGGCGGCCGACTTCGCGAATCAAAGCATCCTGAATGTCATTGTCCAAAGCTCCGAGACTTTCCAAATAGACCTGAAACTGATGTTCACTTTTTGGCAGAAAATTTACCGGCGGGTAAAAATCACGGATGGTACCTTTATAAAGATATTGCCAGTCGAGCAGGATAAAATTGCCCAGACTGTCGATAAATATTGGAACAGGAACAAAAAGACTTTTGTCGAGATTGTCATAAACCGTACGTCCTCCTGCAAAGGAGATTTCACGCTCGCGGGAGCTTCCGCCAAAAAATATACCTATACGCATCATGCGGTTGATTGTTTTAAGTTGATATTGCTGCGTAAAGATAGGGAATTTTCAGAATTGCTTTTTTGATTTTTGAATAGGGAGTTTTTTTTATAGTTTTAGGGTGGAATTTTAATAAATTTTGGTGAGGGAGCTTTGTGGATTATTTTTGTTAAGAATTATTCCCAGACCTTTAGGTCGCAGAACCAACGCTCCGCGAAGCGAAAAACAGCACCTTACTGAGCCCAATGCTTTAGCTTTGGGCAATTTGCCCGCTCCGAAGGAGCTCTTTTCAATTTTCGCCCTTTTGGCTACAAAGATTTCCTGCGAGCTTTAGGTCTGGGGAAATTGTTTGTTTTTTAAAAAAGCCCAAGGTTTAAACTTTGGGTATAAAATCCCTAAATTGATAACCATTTTTATGGTTTATTATTTTAAAAATGGTTAAAAACCATTGCACCGTCATTTTCATTGTCCTGGGGTTGAAACCCCGGGCTAAAATCTTTCTACTTCGTAAAGCTACTTTGTTATTAAACATGAAATGCCATTGTGTGGGCCAGCTTTGCGTTTAAGTACAATAACCATATTCGATTCATCG
>JBIKQC010000209.1:0-7909 GCA_044349855.1 Saprospira sp. | reverse complement strand
TCCGCGAAGCGAATGAAGTCTTTTTCATTCTGACTTCGTTAGAAAGCCTCGCTCTCGTCATTTGTGACGAGACCACTTCAGCTGTGTTTTCTGCCTTGTCAGTATAAAAAATCCATTCATTGATAAAATATCATTATTTATGCTCGATTACTTATCAAAAATTATATACTTTCAATCTGCTGCATTCGTCCAAAGGAATTATATTTGCAGAGATTAAATAAAAATCGCCATGTCAACTACTTTAAATATTGGTCTCTTCGGTGTGGGACATTTAGGAAAGATACATCTCAGATGTTTAATGGAACTAAAAGAATTGTATAATTTTGTTGGTTTCTTTGACCCCAATGACGAAAATGCAGCTGTAGTTGAAGAAAAATACAATATCCAAAGATTTTTAAATGAAGATGAGCTGATAGCGGCTGTTGACGTGATTGATATTGTGACTCCTACCTCAACACATTTTCAAATTGCGCTGAAAGCGATTGCTTCAGGCAAACATATTTTTGTTGAAAAGCCCATTACCTCTACTCCCGAGGAAGCTCAAATACTTTTGAAGGCTGCAAAGGAAAAGGGTATAAAAGGTCAGGTTGGTTTTGTTGAGCGTTTTAATCCTGCTTTTTTAGCTTTGGCCACCGAAGCAATAAAACCGATGTTTATTGAAGCTCACCGACTTTCCGTTTACAATCCCAGGGGTACAGATGTGTCTGTCGTTTTGGATCTGATGATTCACGACCTCGATATTCTGCTGAAATTGGTAAACGATAAGGTAAAATCTGTCTCCGCCAATGGTATATCCATTGTCAGTAAAACAGAAGATATTGCCAATGCCCGCATTGAGTTTGAAAATGGCGCGGTGGCTAATATTACGGCCAGCCGTATTTCTTTGAAAAATATGAGAAAATTCAGGCTTTTTCAGGAAGACGCTTATATTAGTCTCGATTTTTTGGAGAAAAAGACTGAAATTGTGCGACTTTACGATAATCCGGATCCTAAGAATGAAAATCTAATGGAATTGGACACTATGAACGGTAAAAAATATCTTGAACTGTCCATGCCGGAAACAAATGCGGTAAATGCCATAAAAACAGAGCTTCAGCTTTTTGCCCAAAGTATTGTCAACAACTCAGAACCAACCGTAGCGCTCTACGATGGCGTTATAGCTTTGGAACTGGCTTATCAAATTTTAAATGAAATAGCAAAGGGCCCAAAAAAAAGTCCGAAGTTCTAACCTTTTGAATTGTCAATTATGAATATTTATAAAATCTTCAGATCGGTTTGCCTCTCAATATTCGCTTTTTGGACAGTCTCCTGTATCAAGGATAAAAATCCTGACATCCCGGCTTACATTTCAGTTCCTTATGTCAATTTCATAGCTAATGATAGCGTAATTGAGGGTTCTTCTTATCATAAATTCACACATGCTTGGGTCAGTGTTGACGGGCAGATTATCGGCGCAAATAATTTTCCTGTGATTCTCCCCGGTATTATCCTCGACACAGCTTCAACACAAAGAGTCAGGGTTTTTGCAGGTATAGATAACAATGGAATTTCAAGCTCAAAAGCTATCTATCCTTTTTTCGATCCTTATGAAATAAATTTAAATCTGGAACAGGGGAAAATTGATACGGTTTATCCGGAATTCAGATATAAATCTGATGTTAAATTTATTATCATCGATGATTTTGAAGACCCTGGAGTTGTTTTTGGAAATGATATCGATCAGTTCCCAGATTCTGATATTGCAAAACAGACAACAGATGTTTTTGAAGGAATTTATTCCGGTCAACTGAAAGTTGATACTTTAAATCCGGAATGCTATATCTCAACAACTTTCCGCTACTCAAATTTACAAAGACAAAGTACTGCTTCACCGGTATATCTGGAATTAAATTATAAAACAAATGTAGCAATTAGCATTGGACTTATCGCACATAGGAACATAGGTTCAGATGAGGTACTAATTAAAGGTGGAATGAACCCGATTGAAGGTTGGAACAAAATTTATTTTGAACTGACCGGAGATATTTATGAACTGAATGCAGATACCTATTCAATTTTCCTCCGTACTTCGCTAATCGGTTCAGGGGTTAGCGATGCAAAAATCTATATTGACAATATAAAGCTCATTCATTTTTAGTATTATGATGAGCGTTATTGCTGAATTTATAAATTTCACAGCCTGTATTCATGTTCAAAAGTCTATCTAAAGGTTTAATTACCTACATATCTGCCGATTTCGTTGCTGCTATTATCGCTTGGACACTGTTTTTTTTATTCCGGAAAATCTATCTGGATGCTGTACCATTTGAATCATCATTGGAAGCAGTCAGTAATCTAAGTTTTATTTATGGAATTCTGACCGTACCGCCTTTTTGGTTATTACTTTATGCTCTCTTCGACAGTTATAGAAATATTTATAGAATGTCGAGATTAGCGGAACTTATGCGAACCGTATTTACGGTACTTGTTGGCACTGTTATTATCTTTTTTGCACTTCTTATCAATGATATTATATACTATGCAGAGGGGTATAAATCTTATTATTCTGCATTTTTCTCTTTATTTTTCATTCAACTTTTTTTTGCGGTAGTTTCAAGAATGAGCATTTTGCTTATTGCCAAAAGACGTATTCAGAAAGGTATTGTACGCTTTAATACGCTTATGATCGGCAGTTCTAAATATGCTACAGATTTATATCGCGATATAATGAAAGGCTCATCGGCCAATTACTACAATTTTGTCGGTTTTATTACCGTTTTCGAAAAGCCAAAACAGGAATTCATAACACCTTTGGATCAATTTCCGCATTTGGGCAAAACAGAGGAACTGGAAAATATTTTGAATGACATGGAAATAGACGAGGTCATTTTAGCATTGGAACCCTCTGAAACCCTGCTCACTCAACAGATTTTAAATAAACTTGCCGGAAGGGATATACTGATAAAAGTAATTCCCGATATGTATGAAATTTTGTTGGGCAAAGTGAAGATGAGCAATGTCTACGGAGAAGTGCTGATTGAAATTTCTCCGCAGTTCATGCCTGTTTGGTTCAGTATTGTGAAAAGACTGATGGATATTGTTGCTGCGCTTTTGGTACTCATCCTTTTTTCTCCACTATATATATATGTGGCAATCAGGGTTATTATGTCTTCCAAAGGACCAATTTTTTATCGACAGGAACGCGTCGGACATTTGGGTAAACCCTTTATGATCTATAAATTCAGGTCTATGTATATAGATGCTGAAAAAGAAGGTCCTCAGCTTTCTTCAGATCATGACGACCGTTGTACACCTTGGGGCCGTGTCATCCGCAAATACCGTTTGGATGAAATTCCTCAGTTTTGGAATGTGCTCAAAGGCGATATGTCATTGGTGGGCCCCCGTCCGGAAAGGCAATATTTTCTGGATCAGATTGCAGAAAAAGCACCGCATGTGCGTCATTTATTAAAGGTTAGACCCGGCATTACATCTTGGGGACAGGTCAAATACGGCTATGCTTCCAGTGTAGAGGAAATGGTACATCGCCTTAAATATGATATTCTTTATATCGAAAACATGTCCCTGGCATTGGATATTAAAATCCTGTTTTACACGGTATTGGTGATTGTTCAAGGAAGGGGGAAGTAGGGTTGTTTGTTGGAAGTTGTTTGTTGTTTGTTAAAAATGACATCGGACACTAAGATTTTTGCCCGTAGCTCAAAAATTCAACATATTGCCTATTCTAGATTGATTATATATAATAATGTTTTTCATATAATTGTTTTTTGTACGTGTAAATAATTCTAACTTGCACTCCCCTTTCCAATATAGCAATTTATTTGCAATTGAAAGTTAGGCTAAATCGCCATTTATCAACTAAAACAAGTTATAATTATTTTCAAACCTAACAATTAACTAAATGAAAAAATTAACATTTTTAATCTCTGTTGCGCTTGTCTCAACTATCCTTTTTAATTCATGCGGTTCTAAGAATGGCGCTGAGAACGGAGATGACAAAAAAGTTGCCGGCAGAAAAATTGATCCTAAACTCGATTCATTGATTACTGCTATGGCTGCCTGCGAGCAGCAAAATACCAATTGTGATGGCTATAATAAAGCAAGTGTAGGGATTCAGGCAATGTCAAAAGATGCTGCTAACAAAACTTTAGCCGAGGACCTTTTCAATGCTATTTCACAGTCTACCAATAACAAAAGAAGCGCTGCCTGTGCTCATGCAATTAATTTTTGGTTAGGCTCAAGCGCTCATTTAGAGAATGCGGCTTACGGTAAAGTAATTTTGGATGCACTGAAAAAAGAGAAATTTGATCAGAGCTCTTATGTTGGCGCCGCTTTAGGCCAATTACTCGCCGGATGGTTAAGTTCAAACGATGAAGCTTTGTTAAAGGAATTGCATGCTGCTGTTGCCAACAAAGGGACAGAAAGCAGAGGAAGATTGGAACTTATCAGACTTTCAGGTGACAAAAGTTTTGAAAAAAATGGATACTTGGACGTACTCATCAATATCGCAAAAGATGCAGCTGAAGATGAAGCAGTAAAAAGACAGGTTCTGGCTGTAATTTGGAGAGTAAAAGATGCTGCTCATATTCAAAAAGTAGAAGATTTATTTATTTCACTTTTAGATAATGAATCAGCAGTTATAGCCGGTGCTGCCATGGAAGGTCTCGGTTATATGAAATCTGCCAAAGGATTTGCAAAAGTACTTGAATCAGTAGAGAAAAAAGGTGCCGATGAGAAATATGCCTCAAGTACGGCAAGAGCTTTAACCAATTACCTTACAGGTGATGCTAAAGAAGGTATCGACAAAGAAAAAGCCCTTGCACTAGCGATTAAAATGAGCGGCAATAAAACATTGAAAGCTTATTCCAGAAGCGCTTATGTTTACTCAATTGAAAGTTATGGCGGTGTAAAAGCAAAAGCGGCATTGACAAAATTGGCTGCTTCTTCAGAAAAAGAAATAGCTGAACCCGCGAAACAGGCTTTGACCAGGATTAAAAAATAATATCCGCTGTATATCAATACAAAAAACAAAATGAGTTGTTCCAATAATATGGGGCAACTCATTTTTTATTCTGTAAAATCATCTTTGCTGCAAGTCTCTTTCAACTTTTATCTATTATCTTCAAAAAAACAGATCTACTGCCATTCTATAGGTATTGGCATGTGCCTCCACAATATCTTTGATATGTTCTGAATAGCCCCCGCCCATTGCTACTGCCACAGGGATTCCATATTTTTTGCAATTTTCAAAAACTATGCGATCACGCTGTTTGCAGCCTTCCCGACTCAATCCCAATCTGCCCAGTTTATCGGTTTTCAGTACATCAACACCGGAATTAAAAAAGACGATATCCGGCTCGACAGATTCAATCAAATATGGCAGCCAATCTGATAATATTTTCAGATAAGGCTCATCATCAATAAAATCGGGCAAGGCAATATCCAAATCCGATTGTTCCTTTAGCAGCGGATAATTGGAAGCCCCATGCATGGAAAAAGTAAAAACCCTGTTGTCATTTTCAAAAAGGCTAGCAGTGCCGTTTCCCTGATGCACATCAAGGTCCACAACCAAAATCTGGTTTACAATTTTATTGTCTAAAAGATAATTTGCGGCCATGCCAAAATCATTGAGCAGGCAAAATCCTTCCCCCCGATCATGATATGCATGATGCGTTCCGCCCGCAATGTTTAAGGAAACGCCGTATTCCAAAGCATAAAGACAACAGTCAATAGTTCCCTGTCCTATCACTTTACAGCGTTCAATTAGCCTGTCTGTCATAGGAAATCCAATCCTTCTGATCTGTTTTGCAGGCAGTTCCAGCCTTTTCAGCTGTTCCCAATAAGCTGAGCTGTGTGTCCGTAAAATCCATTTTTCTTCTATCGGATCGGGATGAAAAAAATTCTCCTCAGTGATTGTTCCTTCATATAATAACTGCTCTGGCAGTAGATCATATTTCAGCATTGGAAAACGATGCCCTTCAGGCAGATTATATCGATACAAAGGAGAAAATGCAATTTTTAACATAAAAGCGTTTTAATCCTACGAAAAATTATAAAGCCAAAAAAGATCATTGTATAAAGCAGAAAAGATATCTGATATTTTTTTTATGAAATGCTATAGTACTAAAGCTGAAATAATGAGCTCATTCAGCTTTAGGCATAAAATACAACAATGAAAGGGGTTGTAATATTTAAATCACAATATTAATCATCTTTTTTGGGACGATGATCACTTTTTGAATTGGATTTCCATCCAGCCATTTCTGTACTTCTTCCAATGCCAAAGCATGTGCCTTCATTGTTTCCTGAATCATATCGGCCGGCAATTCCAAGGAAGCTCTTTTTTTACCGTTGATACAGATTGGATATTCAATTGTATCAGAAACCAAAAATGCTTCGTTATGTGTCGGAAATTTAGTTTGGTTGAAAACAGAATCCTTATTGCCAAGTGCATTCCAAAGTTCTTCGGCAATATAAGGCGCAAAAGGTGCAATAAGCAGTACCAATTCTACCAAAACAGCACGTTTTGTACAGCCAATTTCCTTGAGTTCATTCACGGCTTTCATGAAATCAGATACGCAGGTATTGAAAGAGAAGGATTTCAAACCATTATTTACTCCTTTTATGGTGGTATGCAATGCTTTTAATTCCTTAGCATTCGGGGCAGATTCATCTACAATCCAATTGCCCTGCTGATCGTAAAACAAAGACCAGAAGCGGCGGAGGAATTTGGACACGCCGGAAATGCCGTTCTCGTTCCAGGGTTTGCTGTCTTCCAAGGGGCCCAGAAACATTTCATACATGCGAAAACAGTCAGCACCGTATTGTGCCACCACATCATCGGGATTTACGACATTGTGATAGCGTTTCGACATTTTACCGACTTCGCTGCGGGTAACAAGCTGACCTTTATCGTTTGTTTCAAAAATTGCTTCCTTGTTATCGGGTCTCCAATTGCGGAACTGTTCAATACCTTCTTCGTTCAAATAGGAATCAGGATTTCCGTAATTACTAACAAAGCCAACATAGACAGGTACCTGAGCACAGTTTTCCTCTCCCCCGAATTCCTGAATTCTGTCTGCACTGACAAATATAAGTTTACCTTCACGGCGTTCTTTCAACATGTAAACATTCTCAATCACGCCCTGAATCATCCCCTGATTGATGAGTTTTTTATAAGGTTCTTTGGTTGGAACCTTGCCCAGGTCATACATGAATTTATGCCAGAAACGAGAGTACATAAGGTGTCCGACAGCATGTTCCGCACCACCCAAATAAAGATCGACATCCTGCCAATAGTTTACAGCTTCCTGACTGAATGCGTCTTCACTGTTATTGGCATCCATATAACGCAGGAAATACCAGCTGGAACCTGCAAAACCGGGCATTGTATCTGTTTCACGGGTCATCCCGTCAGAGGTAATTACCCAATCGGAAACTCTGGCCAGCGGTGAATGTCCCTCACTTGTCGGTTGGAAATTATCTAAAGCAGGCAGTGCCAAAGGCAATTGAAGTTCTATATGTGTAACAGCGTTGGAATCGTATTTAATGGGGAAGGGTTCGCCCCAATAGCGTTGACGGCTGAAATTAGCATCCCTTAGACGGAAGTTAATTTTTTTAGTACCAATTTCTTTGGCTTCAATTTCGTCAATCGCAGCTTTTATGGCATCTTTTACAGACATTCCATTCAGGAAATCCGAGTTGATCATTGTTCCAATCTTATCGCCGATTTCAGCATTAGGAAAGGCCGACTGATCCACAACAGGAATAATTGGCAAATCAAAGTGCTTGGCAAAACGGTTATCACGTTCATCATCGCTCGGAACGGCCATAATTGCACCGGTTCCATATCCTGCCAAAACATATTCGCTGATCCAAACCGGAATTTTTTCTCCGCTGAAAGGGTGAATGG
>JBIKQC010000208.1:0-7922 GCA_044349855.1 Saprospira sp. | reverse complement strand
ACGTAAGAAGAACCTCCACTAGCAGTCAATGTAGCTACCGCACCCTGACAGATTGATGGAGTTGCTGTCGTGATAACGGCTGTTGGCAGTGCCTGTACTGTTAGTGTTGCAACCTGTGAGGCAATTGTACCGCAGTTTCCTCCAAATATATCAACGGTGTAATTGCCAGCATCTGAGGAGTTCACATTCGTTAAATTTAAGGTTGAGTTCGTTGCACCACCTATGTTTACACCGTCCTTCTTCCATTGATAGGTAACTGTCGCACCCATTAACATAATGCTTAATGACGCCGAGCTTCCCAAACAAACGGACGTATTTTGAGGTTGTTGGGTAATATTTACGTTACCTGAACCTAAAGTTAGCGTTACACTTGCACTCGTCGCTTCATTACATCCTGGGCTTACAATGCAATTATATGTTCCGGCATTGGATGCTTGTGTATTTGAAATTTGTAAATTGTTTGTATTCGCACCGGATATACTTCCTCCGTTAGACAATGGGGTTCCGTTGAATGTCCATTGATAAGCTAAGGTGCTGCCCGCTTCAGGCGTCAGAACATTCAAAGAAAATCTTGCCGTATCACCCGCACAGACGCTTTGGTTTTGTGGTTGAGTTGAAATAAGAAAAGGACTTGTTCTTAATGTATTAATTTCTGTAAGCGAAAGTACAGCATTGTAAAAACGCACTTCGTCAATAAGACCTGAAAATGGTTGATTTCCAGTAGTCGTAATCCCTAGAATCCCTGTATTTGCATAACCATCTCCTATTAGGATGGTATTCGAAACTCCGGGGCTAGGTGCACCATTCATCGTTGCAACCTGACTGCCATCTAAATAAGCAGTTTGGGTATTTGTAGTATAAACCAATGCCAAGTGGTGCCAATTAGTGTCAACTATAATTCCTGAAGTCCAAGCAAAATTTCCGCCTTGGTACATCCAACCTCGAAGAACACCATCAGAACCAATGTAAGCAAGTGGATTCCAATTACCGGGTGAAACCTGCTGATAACCGATCAATATACCTTTACTTGTAGTAGAGCTTCGCTTGAACCACAGTGAAATTGATTTGTTTCGACCATTTCCCAAAATAGTTTGTCCCGTCGGTGCAGCAATTGTCACAACTGATGATGTACCGTTAAAAGAAAGTGCAGAATTAGCCTGATTAAATCGATTAGCCGCGCTTGTTGTCGCGGAACTAGTTGCAACGTAATTATTTCCGCTTGAATCCGCACTACTGCCATTATTAAAAGGATAATATGCTGTAAGGTTACTGATATCAATAATTCTGGATTCAGTAACATTTACTGAAGAAAGACCGACGCCACATGTTGAAGTGACTTCTACACTGTAGGTGTCAAAATCCACTGAAACTAGGTTCGCTATTTGCAAATTTGCAGAAGTTGCTCCGGAAACATTCCCCCCGTTCGTTATGTTTACTCCGTTTTTCTTCCACTGATAACTTGTAATAGATTCTGCAGGAATTGTATTAAAAGAAGCTGTTAGGTTCATTGTTTGCCCTTCGCAATAGATCGTTGTTCCTGAAATATTCCGTGATAAAAAGCAACACAAATTCCCATCAACCCAATTAGAAGTTGAACCGTTTAATGCAAAATTCAATAAGGTCCCGTTATTGTTGGAACCACTGTTATCAGTAAGCGTTGTTAGGCCCGTATTATTCTGACTCGGATTTCCGGAGTTGAAGGAGTAACTTCCAACTAGTCCCGTTGTGCCATTCGAGCTACAAGCTCTAGAATTTGCCAATTCTTGAGCTGACAATGCGCGAGACCAGATTTTAACATCATCCATTTTTCCACTATAATACTGTTGATTCGTATTGCAACCTAACTGAAAAGAGTTAGGTGTTGAACCTACCTGAAGTGTTATAGCTGGACCAACTGGTTGACCATCCAGATACATTTGTGAACCACCTGTGACTCCTACCTGAAAAGAAAATGCCACATGATGCCATTGGCCGTCATTGAGATTAGCGCCACTGTATGTTACAACTCCCGGTGTTGACCCACCCCAAATAAAAGTACTCAATTTATTATCCACTAAAAATAAACCGTAGAAAGTACTTCGCACAACTAATCCTCTAAAACCGGAATTATTTGCGGTTGTATTGATCCATGCCTCTATAGTTCCCTGGTTTGTAATTGGGGAATGTGTGCCGACAGGTAATGAAACTGCATCATTTATCCCGTCGAAATGCAGTGCATTTAGGTTTTGGCCAAAAGAAATTTTTTCTGACAGTAGCAGAAGGCAAAGTAAAATTAGTTTTTTCATGTTGATTTGGTTTGATTTTATTTGCAAAAATAAAACAGAAATCACTGAAATACAATAAATGCTTTGTGAACTGCAGGTTTGAGTTTGTGAACGGTAAAATTCAGCCCTATGAAGTGCGAAAAAGTGAAGATGAGGAGGATTGAAAACCCAATAAGTTTATTTCAGGTACTCTTGAACGACTTGTCTGCGTTCACGTGAAATAGGGATTTTGGCCCCATTTAATAATGTCAAGGATCCACCATCAGCTTTGGAATAGGAGGAAACCTGATCAAGGTTAACTAAAAAAGACCGGTGTGTTCGAATGAATTTAGGGACAGATTCTAAGGTGGTTTCAAAGTGTTTTAAATTTTTCGAGACTATTTTTTGCTTGTTTCCTGCACAAACGATTCTGACATAGGACCCATCTGCCTCCAGGTAGTAAATATCGTGAATCGGTATGTACTCATATCCTCCCTGAACCGGAATGCACAGTAAGCTATTGCCTTCATCACCCAAATTGGCTGTGAGTGCAGTTAATTTCGTCTGATTGTCAAGAGTATTTCTTTGTTGCTGCAATTTCGCTACGGCTTCTAATAGATGGTCTTCTGAAATCGGCTTCAAAAGGTAATCAAGAGCGGAAAGGCGGAAGGCCTTAATGGCATAAGCGTTGTATGCAGTGGTGAAAACGATGCTACCCTTAAATTTGCTTGAACAAAGTTCTTCAGCTAACTGCATTCCTGATCTTCCTGGCATTTCAATGTCCAGAAAAACAGCATCCGGTTGTTCTCTTTCTATTAGTTTTAAACCCTCAACGACATTCTCTGCTTCGCCAACACACATAATACTAGGTGCTAATTCTAATAACATAAGACGCAATAATTTTCGAGCTTGCGCGGAATCATCAATAATTACAAATTTGATATTTTCAGACATGAATGCGAATGGTTATAGTAGTTCCTGAAGACGCTCCGTTTTCAAAGTTATCCTTTATTTTAATACTAACTAGATCTCGATTTTCAAAGTTGAGCAATTCAATACGTTTTTCTATAGCCGAAAACGCAAAGGACTTATGTTTGTTTCCATTCTGATTATTTATTAATTCAGAAGCAGCTCTGCCAATTCCATCATCAGTAATCTCAATGGTTAAAATATCTTTTGTATCATTTGTGCTTATTTTAATTAAAAGTTGTTTCGATCCAGTTTTATGACGTAATCCGTGTTTAAAAGCATTTTCTACATATGGCTGTAAAAGAAGCGTAGGAATTCGTACCCCCGAAATATCAACATTGTCGTCAACTAAAATAGCGTAACTAAAATCACTTTGAAGTAACATTGATTCCAGTTCTATGTATAATTTTAATGTATCTATTTCCTGTTCCAATGGAATATCTGTGACAGAACTTAACTCCAAAATCTTTCTCACGAGACTGGAGAAATCACTTAGGTAACGAGACGCATTTTTCTTATCATTCTCATAGATATACCCTTTGATTGAATTTAAAACATTGAATAAGAAATGTGGATTCATTTGAGCCTTTATGGCATTCTGCTGAGTAAGTCGCAATTCATTTTCCAGTTTAAGTTGTCTCAATTCTTGAAATTGTTTTCTTTGAATAACCTTCAAACGCATTCTGAAAACTATTAATGCAAGTACAAGCGTTGAAAGCGTTAATAGAATATAAAACCACCAACGCTGCCAAAAAGGAGGGCAGACGTATAAATTATAGCTAATTATATTGGCTGAATCAATACCTTCATGATCTATCAACTTAAGTTCAATGGTGATATACCCGGTAGGCAGTGAAGCAAAATCTATCTTTTCAACAGCTCCAGGCACCTTAATCCAGTTGCTATTTGATTCTTTTATACGATATGCAAATTGAAAATTACCGTTTGATCGGTAGCTTATTCCGTCTGCAAATAGTGTCAGCTTATCATCATAATTGAGTTCAATCAGTTTTTTTGGTGTTACCGACGCTCCATTAATAAGTATTTTACGCAAAATGATGCTTGACTTAACGTTTTCAAACTTGAATAAGGAAAGGGGTATTTTTTGTATATTTTCCCCCGCCGCCCAACATGTGTCACCATGAAATACTATAGAACGAATATTTTTAGAAGATAGTCCTGCAAAACGGTCAAACAAAATCTGTTTTTTGGTTTCAGTATCTACTACCAATATACCTTTATTGCTTGCCATGAAAAGCCGTTGAGCATGAAAACGTATCTGAGACACACGTATATTAGTTCCAATCTGGGTAATTTTTTTAATTGTATTATGCTTGTCAATTGCATACACTCCGCCATCAAAAGAATAAGCATATATCACGTTTTTTATTGGATCTGAGCTTATTGAAATAATTTGTTTGCCACTGAGATAGTCCTTTCTCACCTTATAAGTATTATCCACTGGATGTAGTTCTTTCAACCCACTATTTGAAGCAACAAAAACGGAGGAAGAAAATGGAGAAATACAAATATCTCGATACCAGTCCAAATCTATCATATTCTTTTTTTCAAGAGGTTCATAGATTGATTTTGTATAAAAAAGTCCATGTGAACTAAGAAAAAAATAACCGTTTTTAACACGCAACATAGATTTCATCGATCTAGCGTTCTTATTTACTAATTGAAAAGCTCCCCTCTTAAATTTATAAATACTACTTATTTTATTGAAGTATAAACAATTATCAACGGGATCAAAATACATCGCCCCCATATCGGAAAGAGGTTCATGGTAAAATTTTTCCAGTTTTCCTGATTGAGGATCAATACAAGTCACAAAGCCATTTGTACCTCCAATATAAACATTTTCATTATTCATGCATATATGGGAAAACTGCTCAACTGAACCCTTTTCATTTAATGTCTGCCAACTACTGATTTCCATATTAGGAATGCGAATCAATCCGTTATGCAAGGTACTAAACCAATAATTACCATAGTTATCATAAATCCCATAAGAAAAAGAATATTGTTCATACATTAATTGAGTTTTACCGCTATTGACATCATGACAAATAAGACCTGTATACGTACCTATCCACAATTTACCGTCCGGCGACTCAAATACGCAATTAATCTTTTTCCCTTTGAGTATATTTATAAGTTTTGCATTCAGATAATCGGTGTATGTCCCATTATCGAATCTCATTATTTTTTCGCCGTTATAACTAAGGATCCAAGGATATTCGGAAAATCTAGAAAGCAAAAGTATATGATACATATAGCGTTCATCTAATTGAATTACTTGCTCTTTACCGTTCTTCCAGATTAAGACCCGCGCTCCATTCTGATAATAGACATTTCCATTTTGATTAGAAAACGCTTGCAAAGTATGGTTGTTTTCATTAAAGCCAAAATAATGATTTGATGATCTTACTGTGCTTATTTTATTATCTACTTCATTTAGTTTGAAAGTTCCTTCATTCGATGTGATCCAGATATTCCCTTTGCCATCATCTGCTAATCCATTTACTGATTTATTCCAATTTGCTACTACAAAAAGCTTATCTTTTTCTATATAAAATAATTGTCGATTAAAATTGTAAGCGTATATTCTACCTGTTTTTTTACTTTCAATAATACCAGTTACTGAGCGGGAAGTAAGTTCAGAAGAAGTAAATTGTTCAAACCGTATACCATTGAAGCGGTAAAGTCCAGCATCAGAACCTACCCAAATATACCCAACCCTATCTTGATGTACCCAATACATTTCATTAGAAGGTGCGCCACTTTCAACATTATAGAAAAAAAAAGGTGGGTCTTGTGCCAAAATGGCAAATGGAAAAATCAGTAAAAAAATAAAATTTATTCCTTTTTTCATTTTAGTTGAACATAAATTACTTTTACAATAATCATCGATATAAACTCAAGTAACTAAACATATTCATTCGAACCGTAACAAAATACCGGTTTCGGCAGCATTAATTGCACAAAAGGCCCCAAAATATTGGGTTAATTTTTTCAAGACCTTCAGGTCACAGAACCAACTCTCCGCGAAGCGAAAAACAGCAACTCAAGGTGACAATGCTTCTGTTTTGGCGAGCCAAACAACAAAAAGCCACTATTTTTGTGGCTTTTTTGTCGATGGATATTATCACTTATTCTTTAATTCTGGCCCTGATATCACTAAGTTTCAGGTCGACCAGCAGAATTCCGTCCCTAAAGATTTCAACAAGTTCCCCCTGCTTTTCTTCTTCCCAATTTACATTGTCTGTAAGTTTGTAAGCACCGTTTTCCAATGTAATTTTCATAAGACCTTTAGCTGATTTCTTGGTGCCGTCATCAGTAATCGGATCTTTGAAAATGGCACGGCCCTCTCCGTTTACTTCGCCGTAAGTGGCTTTCATGGCAAATCCGAAGGTATCTCTAGTGTTGTACTGATAAGTATAGGAGCCGATGCCTAATATGACATTTGTGGAAGCAAATCCCTTGGCTTTTAACCGTTCACATATCTGTTCAGCTCTTTGCAGGGTTATACTGTCACCGTAAATCGCTGCAATTTGAGGTATCAGTTCTTTATACCCTTTGCTATTAACTGAACCACCGAAGACATCCCAAAGCAATTCGATAACGCCTTTCTGTTCAACGATGGATTTTCCGGCAGTTGTACCGCAAATGATATCGACAGGATCTCCGCTATCAGGACGTATCACCACTCTGCCTTCGCGGGTGGTGATTTCCTGTTTCAATCTTGGGAGATAATCAGTCAATACTTTCCAAAGGTCCCAGGTATCTGAAACTATAGAGACAATACCTTTTGGATATAACTCGCAGATAAGTCTTTTGAAAGTATCAAATTCACCTTCTGTAGTTCCCATACACATCACAGAGTGCTCGGTAGCAGCCACAGAACCACCAATCAATTCTTTATCGGAGTCTGCATGATAGTATTTTTCAAGCATATCAATAGCCGGAATAGTATCTGTGCCCGTAAAGCTCAGCAGGTGCCCCATTCCTGAAATCAGGGCGGCTTCTACACCAGCCATTCCACGCATGGAAAAGTCGTGTGCCTGCCAGTTTACGAACTCGGGACTGGAAGAAGTTTCTGTTGCATATTTATCAAGGATCTTTCTGTATTGCTTTGCTATTGTCGCAGAATTGCATGGCATCCAAACCATTGCAGATAAAAGAGTTTCAAAATAATTGGTCAGCCAAAAGAATTCAGGAACAGTATTGTACATGGTAAACATTGGTACACGGATAGGAACAACACATCCTTCAGGCAGTGCTTTAAAGACCATAGGTATATAACCAAGATCATGAAGGGCTGCTATGTGATCAACTCCAACATTATTTGGGCCGAGATAGTTGTTGATTCTTCTGGCATATTCTTCCAAAATCTGTTCTTTGGGCTGACTAAAGAAATATTTCTGAAAATCTTCTATGATATATTTTTTAATAAAGTATTGAAGGCCAAAGAATACAATCTCGTCAATGCCTTCAATACGGCTTTTTCTTGGTGTCCAATTGGAATAGACAAGTGTTGTACCCAGTGGGTACTGTCTTTTGTGGTCAACTTTATAGCCGTCGGTTAATAATAAAGGATTCATAGTATTAAGATAAAAGATAAAAGATAAAAGATGAAAGATGAAAGATGAAAGATGAAAGATAAAAGATAAAAGATGAATTAAGGAGATAATAAATAGAACCGAG
>JBIKQC010000207.1:0-7923 GCA_044349855.1 Saprospira sp. | reverse complement strand
ATAATAATTTGGCAATATGGTATTTATACAAACAATGCGCAGTTTTAACAGGTCAGCCCTACGGGGCTTAAAAATTTTGTTTACATCTTAATACTAAGAACTGGTCGCTCCTCTGTGGCGAAAAATGGCTCCGTAGGAGTCAAATGTTCTTGGCTATAATTGAAAAAGATGAAAAAAAAGCCCCGTAGGGCTGACCTGTTTGATTGTTTAACAAGGTTTTGTAAATATATTAGTTTTAGTTTTATAAAATCCAACCCTTGATTCACATTATAATTTAATTTGAATTGAAGAATCAAAATGATGATAATATTTTACGTCAAAGAAGATTTTGAAAATTAAATCTGTTGCAAAATTTTACATCATATATTCACAAAAAAACATAGCTTTTATTATTATATTATTTTTTTTTCTTAGGTTTACTGCAATATGACGGCCACAATCCAAACACTTATATTACAAATATAACCTTAAATAACCTATTAATTATATTAAACTCAGCATTTATGAAGGTAGGAATTCCATCCGAAATATCCCCGAATGAGTTGAGAGTTGCAGCAACTCCAAAAACCGTCAAACGCCTTTTAAAGCAGGGTTTTGATGTTTATATCCAACGAAATGCCGGTTCAAAAGCCAATTATTCCGACAAGGAATTTGAAGAGGCGGGTGCAAAACTTGTCAATACTGCAGCTGAAATCTATGGCCAATCAGATATTGTACTGAAAGTAAAAGAACCATCTTCAGAAGAGGTGGCAATGATGCGCGAAGGACTTGTACTGCTCAGCTATTTGTGGCCTGCTCAAAATCAGGATTTATTAAAGCAATTAGCCGATAAAAAGGTGAATGCTATCGCTATGGATGCTATTCCGCGTATTTCTCGGGCACAAAAGATGGATGTGCTTTCATCTATGGCCAATATTGCAGGTTACAGATCAGTTATTGAAGCCTCTTATTTTTTCGGCAGATTCCTTAACGGTCAGATTACTGCAGCAGGTAAGGTAGATCCGGCAAAAGTATTGGTTATAGGTGCAGGCGTAGCCGGATTGGCTGCAATTGGAGCCGCCAATTCATTGGGTGCCATTGTAAGGGCTTTTGATACCAGAAAAGAAGTGGCAGAGCAGATAGAATCTATGGGCGCTGAATTTCTTACAGTAGAGATCGAGGAAGACGGTGCAACTGCTTCCGGATATTCTAAAGAAATGAGCAAAGAATTTATTGAAGCAGAAATGAAGCTCTTTTTGGAACAGGCTGCCGAAGTGGATATTATTATTACTACAGCACAAATTCCGGGAAGAGAAGCACCGAAGCTTATCTTTGATTATCATGTTGCAGCCATGAAACCCGGTTCTGTCATTGTTGACCTAGCGGCCTCTACCGGTGGAAACTGTGTTTTAACAAAAAATAATGAGGTTTACACTACAGATAACGGTGTAACAATAGTCGGAAAATTAAATCAGCTGCCAACTCAGGCATCTCAGTTATACGGAAATAACTTATGCCATTTATTGGATGACATGGGTAAGGGCGATAAATTTAAAATAGATATGAATGATGCCGTGATCTCCCGTGCTATGGTAACACATGACGGAAAGATCAATTGGCCTCCTGCCCCACTACCGGTAACCGCTGCAAAAGCAACAACTGCCGCTGCTGTTGTTGCCGCAGATCCCAAAGAAGCCGAAGCAAAAAAATCGAGACAACAGTCCCTGTCAATGCTCATCAGACTTGTAGTTATCGGAGGATTTTTAGGCATCATAGGTCAATATGCACCCTCTGATTTTGTGCAGCATTTCACTGTATTCGTCCTTTCTGTTTTTGTTGGCTGGCAATTGATTTGGAATGTATCCCATTCCTTACATACTCCACTTATGGCACTTACCAATGCCATCAGCGGTATTATTTTAGTGGGCGGTTTGATTCAGGTAGGCAGTTTGGTTGACCCCTTGGCGCATTTGCCCATTACCATTTTGGCTACTGTTGCCATTTTGGTCGCCAGCATTAATATTGTAGGCGGATTTGTTGTAACTCACCGTATGTTGAAAATGTTCAAAAAATAAATAAGATGATTGCAGAGAAAATTCAAATCGTAGCCTACTTATTTGCCAGTATACTGTTTATTTACAGCTTGGGCGGTCTGTCTTCACAGGAGTCCGCAAAACGCGGTGTGATTTATGGTATAGTAGGTATGCTTATCGCTGTCCTCGCAACTGTGCTTGGACCAAATATAAAAGGCGGATATATCTTTATTATTTCCGCTATTTCAGTTGCTTCGGTTATAGGAGTGATATTGGCAAGAAAGGTTGAAATGACCTCTATGCCTCAGTTGGTTGCTATCCTGCACAGTTTTGTTGGACTTGCTGCCGTTTTAGTCGGAATCGGTTCTTATATCGAAGTGGGCGAAATAGACCATTCAGATCCGGAGGCCGGCGTAAAACACATTATTCACCTGGTGGAGGTTTATCTTGGCGTGTTTATCGGAGCCATAACTTTTACGGGTTCTATTATTGCCTGGGGTAAGTTGGAAGGTAAAATCAGCAGTAAACCATTATTATATCCGGGCAGACATATGGTTAACCTTGTATTGGTTGCGGTCTGTGTAATAATGGGTGTTCTTTTCACTATGGACGACGGAAGTCTGGGCATGGTCTATCTGATGATTATGACAGCAATTGCCTGCTTTATTGGTGTGATGCTTGTAATGGCTATTGGTGGTGCTGACATGCCTGTGGTTGTCTCTATGCTTAACTCCTATTCCGGATGGGCTGCTTCAGCAGCTGGTTTCATGCTCGGCAATGACCTGCTGATTGTAACCGGTGCCCTGGTAGGAAGTTCCGGTGCAATTCTATCCATTATCATGTGTGAGGCGATGAACCGCTCTTTCTTCTCTGTTATTTTCGGAGGATTTGGCGCTGCTCCTGCTGGGGTTGCCAAAGAAATTGAAGGAGAAGTTACGGCATTGAATCATGAAGAAGTTGCCACCCTGCTTAAAGAAGCAAAATCTGTGGTTATTGTTCCGGGTTATGGTATGGCTGTTGCAAAAGCACAGTATCCAATATACAGCATGGTTCAGACACTGCGCAGTGCGGGCAAAAAAGTACGTTTTGCCATTCACCCTGTTGCGGGCCGCTTGCCGGGTCACATGAACGTGTTACTTGCTGAGGCAAATGTTCCATATGACATTGTTTTGGAAATGGATGAAATAAATGATGATATGCCTGATACCGATGTTGTAATGGTTATCGGTGCTAACGATGTTGTTAATCCGGGTGCTCAGGATGATCCATCAAGTCCAATTTATGGAATGCCGGTAATTGAGGCCTGGAAAGCAGAGCATGTAATCGTCATGAAGCGTTCCATGTCAGTCGGTTATGCGGGTGTTGAAAATCCACTGTTTTATAAATCCAATACAGATATGCTCTACGGAGATGCAAAAGACAGTGTAGATAAAATCTTAACCTTTCTAAAAGAAAAATAAACCGCCCTGTTTTATAGCGCTGTTTTAAAGTCTTTAACAAAAATTGGCAGCCAAATCGGCTGCCAATTTTATTTTGCAGACTTTTGAAGACTGCATTACTAAAATATTTGCAGGCCAATCTTCAAAAGTAGCAGCCGTTTTATTATTTTGTTATTTTTTTTAAACTTGTTTCAGGAGGAGAAAGCCTGTACAAGGACTTATATTATCAATATTAAACCCATCATTAACCTTATAAATTGTAAAAAATCATAGCTGTTGTAAAAGTAATCGAAGTAATCTCAACTTCAGAAATCGGAATTGAAGATGCAGTTCAAAAAGCAGAAACAGTAGTTTCAAACACTATCCGCAATGTAGATTCTGTATATAAAAAAGACATCAAGGCCATGTAAAAAATGGAAAAGTAACAACTTACGGCGTTATTTGTAATATTTCTTTCAGAATTGAGTCGGCTGAATAATATGCAATCAGCATAAGGTCAGTCGAGTGGCTGCCTTTTTTTGTTTATCATCTTGCCATCTCATATCCTCTGAGACTCCTCTCGAAAACTAAATCCTTCAAAAAATACTGCGGGCATTTTAAAATTTATAATTTTGCAGCGAAATAAGTTCAAATTGTTGTTGTATAAAATGGGTTTCAGATAACGGCTATAAATCAAGACCGTACAACTACCTTCTACCCGCTACCATTTACATTATCTATGGTCAACTTTCAAGACACAAAAATTGCTTTCGAGCGCAAAACAGATTTACAGCTGAAAAAAACCGCCTGGCTTTTCGGCATGATGAGCAAACCCTGGTTGGTCAATTTGGGCAGCCGACTCACCCTTTTGGGCCTCAATATAGGCTTACCCATCAAAGGCCTCATCAAAAACACCATTTTTGAACAGTTCTGCGGCGGCACTTCTTTGGAAGAGAGCCTGAAAACCGTTCATGAACTCTCCGCACTGGACGTTGAAACCGTGCTGGACTATGGTGCAGAGGCAAAGGAATCGGAAACCGATTTTGACAATACGCTGGCTCAATTCCTGAAAGTGGTTGACTTTGCCGCTGAGAATAAATCGGTGGAAATTGTACCCATAAAAGTAACAGGCATGGCCCGTTTTGACATTTTGGAAAAACTGTCCGCAGGTAAAACCCTGACTGTTGAGGAACAAAAATCATGGGAGGGCACTGTTGCACGTCTCGATAAACTCTGCCGTATCGCCAATGAGAAAAAAACAGCCCTTTTCATCGATGCAGAAGAAAGCTGGATACAACAGGCGATAGATGACATCACCGATCTGATGATGCTGCGTTACAACAAAAATGGCGTTGTGGTATACAACACTTTTCAAATGTACCGTCATGACAGACTGGAATTTCTGAAGAAATCTTACGAAACTGCTATTTCAAATGGTTATATCCTTGGTGCCAAGCTGGTGCGTGGCGCCTATATGGAAAAAGAGCGTGAAAGAGCATTGAAGTTGGGCTACCCATCTCCTATTCAGCCCGACAAAACGGCTACTGACCGAGATTACAATCTGGCAGTGGCTTTCTGTATACAGCATTATAAACAAATTGCCTCCTGCCTTGCCTCTCACAATCAGGGCAGTACAGAACTGCAGATTGAACTGATGGAGAAAATGAATCTGACTAAAAACCACCCGAACCTGAGTTTCTGTCAGCTTTATGGCATGAGCGACAATCTCACCTTCAATCTGGCCAAAGCAGGCTATCGCGTTGGGAAATATGTACCATTCGGTCCTATCAGCGATGTTATTCCTTATCTCATCCGCCGCGCCCGCGAAAATTCTTCCGTAAACGGAGAGGTGGGCAGAGAACTGAAAATGATCAGAGAAGAATTGAAGAGAAGAACCGGCTCTAAGTAAGAGATTACGGTATCAACATAAATGATAAAGCCCGAACTGTGAGAGTCCGGGCTTTATTTATTTAATGTGTAGAATTATCTTTTGAATAGACTTTTATTTTGGCAAAAATAGAAGCCATTACTTTTATATAGCCTTTTCTTTAATCTTTAATCTTTCATCTATCTACGCATCCAAGGCCTTTTGCAGATCCTCAATCAAATCCTCAACATCTTCTACACCGATACTAAGGCGTATAAGCGAATCGGTAAGACCTACTTTCAGTCTGTTTTCTCTTGGAATAGAAGCATGTGTCATAGAAGCCGGATGGCCGATCAATGATTCCACACCGCCCAATGACTCGGCGCAGGTGAAATATTCTACATTTTCCATTACTTTGGCAGCCGCTTCAAAGGTATCGTCTTTCAGATTGAAAGTAACCATGGCTCCGAAGTCGCGCATCTGTGCTTTGGCAATTTCGTGACCTTTATGGCTTTCAAAACCCGGATAGTAGATTTTATCCACTTTTGGGTGAGTAAGCAGGAATTCGGCTACTTTTTTGGCATTCTGACAGGCACGCTCAACACGCAGGTGCAGGGTTTTGATACCGCGCAGCAGCAGAAAACAGTCCTGAGGACCGGGAACGGCACCTACTGCATTCTGCAGAAAATAGACATTATCGGCAGTTTCTTTGTCATTAACAATGATACAACCGTGTACCAGGTCGGAGTGTCCGCCCAGATATTTGGTAGCAGAGTGCACTACGATATCAGCACCTAAATCCAATGGATTTTGCAGATAAGGAGAAGCGAAAGTATTGTCCACACAAACCTTAATGCCATATTTTTTGGCCAGATTGCAGACCGCTACGATGTCGATGATATTGAGCATGGGATTGGTCGGCGTTTCTACCCAGAACATTTTAGTGGCCGGAGTAATGCGTTTTTCCAATTCTTCCATACTGTCCATATTCACAAACTGGTATTTTAGGCCGAAACGCTCGAATACTTTTGTAAAAACACGGTAAGAACCGCCATATAAATCGTCAGTAGAGATAATCTCATCGCCCGGATTGAGCAGCTGCATCACCGTGCTGGTTGCAGCCATCCCGCTGCCGAAACAGAAGGCAAACTGACCGTTTTCCAATGCTGCAAGATTAGCCTGCAGTACATTGCGGGTTTTATTATGTCCGCGTGCATAGGCATAGCCCTTGTGCTGACCCGGCGACTCCTGTGCATAGGTCGAAGTCTGATAAATTGGTGTCATGACCGCACCTGTGACCGGATCGGGTTCAATGCCAGCATGGATTACTTTTGTTCCGAATTTCATGTTGAATATAAGATAAAAGTTGAAAGTAGTTAGTATTTGGTATCTGGTATTTGGTATTTGGTATCTGGTACTTAGTAGTGTGTCCTTGGTATTTTAACAAAGTCCCGGTATCGTTCATTTTTTATCGTAAAAAATCCAGATACTTATTACAAAGAAAAGTACTTTCACTGCGTGGATCTTCGATTCTACCCTCTACTCTCTACATAAGTACCAACTCTAAACATAAAGTTGCGTAATAAAACCATTTCTCATCCTCGGTTCCACGTATGTGGATTTAGGCGGCATTGTACCGTCAATATCAGAAATTGCGATGAGATCTTCCAGGGCTACCGGATAGAGGTTGAAAGCAGCTACCACTTTTTCCCCATCGACACGGCGTTCCAAAGCAGCAGGGCCTTTTACACCCTCTACATATTTTATGGATTCTTCCAGGCGTACATCTTCAATACCCAATATATGCTGCAATACGTATTTATTGAACAGATGCACATCCAAACATTCCGCTACAGGAACCTTTAGTGGATCGGGCCTGTATGCATCACGGAGAAACAATCTGTACCAGTTTTTTTCAAGATAAAGCCCCATCTGATGTTTGTCGGCAGGACGGAAAGCAATAGGTTCTTCTTCGATATGATAAATACTGCTCAGTCGCTCCAAGAAATCATCGGGCCTCACACCTTTCAATGAGGTGAGGACTCTGTTAAAATTATTGATAACAATCTCACTTGCAGGAAAATAAGCTGCCATGAGATAATTGTATGGATTATCAGGATTATTGCGGTCGCCATATGCTTCATAAAGACTTTGGGCAGTTACCACACGATGATGCCCATCACAGATATAAGAGGCCTTTACATATTTTTGAAAAAGCGTTTTAATTTTTTCAAGCTGAGATGGCTCTGATATTTGCCAAAAAGTATGTTCCTCATCTTCAAAAGGAATTTTAAAAGTATAGGGCAATGCTATTGTAATACGGTTTATCAGTGCATCAATTTCCAAAACATTTGGGTAAGTGAGCATAATTGGTTTGATAACACCATTCCTTTCCTTGAAAAGGTCGACCATCTGAACCTCCTTTGCAGCAAGCGTATGCTCATGTCTTTTGATGTGCCCGTCTATATAATCCTGTACATGAGCGCAGGCAATCATGCCTGTATGACTTCTTCCGGCACAGCTTATGCGATGAATAAAAATACAGGACTCTTCCTGCTGACGGTAGTATCCGTCTGTCAAATAAATCGGAAACTTGCGTTTGGCTGTACCGAAAAAATCATCGAAG
>JBIKQC010000002.1:0-28581 GCA_044349855.1 Saprospira sp. | reverse complement strand
CATTTTCCTTCAAATATTTTCCTGTAAATTTCGTGACATAAGATTTGGCGTAAGACGAATTCCAGCTATTGTCCAATAAACTATCTTTATCGGGAGCCGAAAATAATCTGATATTTTCCTTCTGTATATCAATCGAATAGGGTATTTCGTAAAAGGGAACTCCTTCTTCATCTATGTAGCATCTTTCACCTGTTGTTAAGGCTATTTTGCTTAACCCGTTAATATGACGATAAACTGAGTTGATAGGGCTACCCAATTGCAAGCCTAGATACATTGGGTAAATGATAAATTCTCCATTTCTGTCAATCCAGCCAATTTTGTCATTTTGAACAATCATGGCCCTCCCATATTTGAAACCATGACTAAATTCATATGTGATATCATTGCGGCTGTTTTTGAATCTTAGTATCTTATTTCCGCTTTTATCGATAAAAAACAGAGAATCACCAATTATTACATCGGCAAGACCCTCGCTGAAACCATAGGCTTTGTCATATACTGCGGGTAAAACGACTTTGCCTGATTTGTTTATGTAGCCGTATTTCAAATCGTATTCATCGCCTCCAGGCGTTTTTACTGCATAAACAGCAAGACCTTCTGAGAAATTTTCGGCATAATGAAATCCGGGTTTTATCACAATATTGCCTTTTAGGTCGAGAAAGCCTGTTTTTTCTTTACTATTGGTAAAACTAACAAGTCCATCACCATAGCCCGTAACATTAAACAGGCCTGCTCTAATGACAATATTTCCTGCCGTATCGATGAGTAAGGTTTTTTCGTCTTTTGTAGCAGTTGTAAATGATTCTTTGTCGAAAGGATTAGCATTTATGGAATCTATTTTTTTAAAGGTTCCATCAGGATAAATAAATTTGGTATGAGTTGCTCCCATGTCGTAGTAATTCATAATATAAAAGCCAAATTGATTAAAACTCTGACAATGAAAAATATAATCCTCGATAGAAAGGTCTAAGTAGGCCTGCCTAATTTTTTTTATTTCTTTGCCATTTTTATCCAGAAAAACCAGAGAACCATTATCATTGCTAAGACAAGCGCCATTTGTAAATCTTTTGGCTGAATAATCATTAGCAAATATGGGTTTTACTTCAAATACTTTATTGCCGATTGAGTCGATAAAAAATTCTATTCTATCACTGTCTCTATAGTTGACGACAAGCGCCCTTCCCTCATAAAAGGGTAGGGCATCGTCGAAATTACAGGGAATAACAATATTCATATTTTTATCAGCATAACCATATTTGCCATTTTTATAGTAAGGGATAAGTTCTTGAGAACGAATAACTGCTATGTTTAGAAATAAGAAAAAAAGGACGGAAATATTTTTCATAATGATTAATTTTACAAGGGGTTTACCTTTAAATTATTCAGACCAAGTGAGAATGTAAAAATTGTTTTTTTTTTTATATTTCAGCCTAATCATCACAATAATTTTCGATATTTGGTTCTAATTCAAAAATAAACATATGAACCATGAATTTATGCGAGCGGCTATTGACGAGGGCCGAAAAGGTATGAATGCCAATGAAGGCGGACCCTTTGGAGCTGTGATCGTAAAAGACGGACAGATCATTGGTAGAGGACATAATCAGGTACTGCTACTCAATGACCCTACTGCACATGCAGAGGTAATGGCAATTCGCGATGCCTGTAAAACATTGAAAGATTTTCAGATTACTGACTGCGAATTGTACACTTCCTGTGAACCTTGTCCAATGTGTTTGGGTGCCATTTATTGGGCAAGACCAAAGGCAGTCTATTTTGCCTGTACCCGCGCTGATGCAGCGGCCATTGAATTTGATGACGATTTTATTTACCAGCAGGTGCCCTTGCCGACAACAGAACGCAGTATTCCTTTTAAAGAATTGCTTCGCGAAGAAGCATTGGGCTTATTTGAACAATGGTCAGAGAAAATGGATAAAACACCTTATTAATTTGAGGATTTGAGATGAGCGCTATAATTTGAGAATGACGATTTGAGAATGGGATTAACGAGATTTGAAATCCATAGACGAGAAGATTGAAAATGATTAATCTGATAATCTGATTTCTATAATCTGATTTCTAAAATCTGTTTTCCGCACCAAAAGTCCATTAAAATTAATACTTTTAAGAAATATTTTTGAAAAGGAATTCAAATTTTAGTCGATTTTTTAAAAAAAGCTTTAATTTGGAGTGTTAGAATGACCTAATTGTATTTAAAATATAATTTCAACGGCTTTTGCAATGATATATCATTTTGATAATCACTGTTTTGAGTTGTTTTGTTTGATTAAATCAATAAACTAAACAGCTGCGTTTTCCCCTTTTGAAGCGCAAATAGATCGAATTGAATTAGCACCTATACCCGAAACCTGATTATGAGCCTACCCAAAATATATACCCACAGCCTGATTTTTCTTATCGGCTTGTTGTGTCATTTTGCCAAGGCACAGTCAACCATAGATGCGCGAGTGATTCTCCATGACAAAATGGAAGAAATTGGCACATATAAAAGTTTAGTCAAATCATTTGATTTGAAGCAGGGTGAAGAGGTATTGATGAATATTGAAGTGGTAGGCGGGAAAAAATTGAGCCGGTTCATCATTGAGATGCCGGGTACCCCCCTTAAAATGTACACCAAAAAGTTGCGGCGTCTAGAAAGAGGTTCATTCCTTGTCAATCGTGACGGGGATTATAACTTTATTTTTAAAAATAAGGGACTGAAAAAAAATGTCCGTATCCGCCTTGAAAAATATCCAAAGAAAAGTACAAGAGATACAATGATTTTGGACGATATTATCGTCAGCACCACTATCGACACTGTTCGCAATGCTTTTTCTGATACTACCGGGCTTCCGGATATATCGCAAATTAGTTTTGAACTTCAACCGAGCCTGGATTATAAATCCAATTCCGATTCCTGTATTACTGAAATGCTTATAGATGGTGAGAAATATCAATTTGCCGTGTATTGGATAGGCGTTGGCGCTTCTGCTAAGCGGGAATATGATAAACTTAAAGCAAGCCCGCCGCCAAGTTGGCTGCTGCAGGGTGTGAATGAACCGCTTTTAGCTTATGGTATGGGGCTTACTCAAAAACTGCCTGAAAGTACAGCCACTGTCGCAAAAAGTATCCGATTCGCTTTTAAAGATCCCAACGCTAATGATAGTGAGCTTTCTATGAGTAACAGCAATCCGGCCTTTTATGGTGTTATTCCGGTATATAAAGCCGGTAAATACCAAAAGGTGAGACTCTGTTTTAAAAATTTTAATACTACTACAAAGACACCCGTTTATATAATGTTTGCAAAGTATAAATTGGAAAAGAAAGAAAATCTCGAAATTATCAAAAGAGAACGAGTTCAGGAAATATTTATAAAAAGATCAATTGAATATTACGAGATATCCGAAGATTAGAAGACCGTTCTTACCACTATTAACAAGTTTGGAATGTCAATCAATAAACTATATATAAACTTCTTACTATACATATTCCTGTCTTTGTCATTTATGGCAGAGGCACAGTTTACTGTGAAACCTATAGATAAAGCGACACAGGGTGTAGTACGTAAGCTTGAAAAAAGGGCAACTGAAGAGCTCAGAGATGAGGTAGGCAAACAGAAGTCTACATTAAAAAATGAAGGCAGAACTACTGTTCAGGATATTAAAAAACTTCCGAGCAGAGGTTTTGGCAATAAAAAAACAGATATAAAACCTTCTTTGGAAGAACTGATCAGAGATCAGCAGGTAAAAGACAAATTGGCCAATACCGATAACAAAACCCGTTTTGTTGACCTATTTACACAGTGGTGGATGCTCCCGAGTGAGCAACAGCTCAAAATTCAATTGAATTATGAGCGTATGCTCGATTCTATGAGACAAATTGACAGTTCACAGTACCGTTTTCCAAAAATGGTCAATGACAATCAGTTTGTAACTATTTTTGGCTGGCACCCTCATTTTAACGGGAAGTCTTACAAATCTTACAATTATCAGCTTTTAACGGCAATTTCCTACTATTCCTACGATATTGATCCTTATACAGGTGAAGCACTCGACAGTATGGTCATTCAGGACTTTTTGGGTGGAGATGATCCCGCTTCCGGAATTGTACCTACTGCGCATGCCAAAGACTGTAAGGTGCTACTTTCCATCACAAGTCATATAGAAGATAATAACTCAATATTTTTAGAGCCTGGCAATGCTCAGTCACGTCAGAATCTGATAGACAAACTCATCTATCTGTTGGACACCTCCAAAGCTGATGGTATTGAAATCAATTTTGAAAATGTACCTGCGCTTTATCAGGATGAATTTTACAAATTCGTACGCAAATTGTCCTACAACCTGAGGGGGGTAAATCCCGATTATTCGATCTGTATGAGTGTTCCTGCCTACGATCCGAATAATATTTTCAATTTGGGCAAATTGATAAAGGATGTAGATTTCTTTATCATTAAAGGGTACGATTTCCAAAATGACCCCAGTTCTGCAACAGGAATTGTTAAAAAACCGGTTTCTCCTTTAAACTTTTCTCCGGCCTCTGCAGAAGAGGATCTTCGTTCAATTGTAGAGCGATATCTTGCATCTATAGGACCTTTTCATGCACACCGATTGATTCTTTCATTCGCAAATTACGGCACACTCTGGCGTACTGATGATAAGTCTCATGAACTTCTCGAGTATGTTCCATACAGTGATATACAATACAATTATGTATTGAAAGACACCTCAGGGCTGATAAGACTGGATTCCAATTACTATGTTTATGTCTGGCAAAAGTTCGATACAATAAATAACGGTCGTAGTATTATTATGACAGAGTTACTTTTTGATGATGTTGAGTCTTATCGCCACAAATTCAGATTTCTGCAGGAATATGGTTTGGCCGGTGTAGGAATATGGCCTTTGGGTTATGATGAAGGTTTTGAAAATCTATGGGATGTAATTGCAGATGAATTTACTACTATAAAAATGCCGGAGATTGCCGGTATGGAAAAAATAACAGAAGTGTCGCAGAAAGCCCGACGCTGGAGTCCTGTCATACTTACAGTCTTACTTTATTGGGCAATTTTTGCCGCCGCAGGTTTTTGCATGGCTTTGTTGAATGTAGATGCAAGACGCAGAATGTTTCAGAGCGGCTTTTTCAGAATGCTATTTCTCGGTTTTTTCTCGTTGCTTATTTTGCTTTTGGGTGCTTTCTTCGGACTATTTGTCGGAAAAACCTCAATGCTGATGGTGGGTGTAATAATCGGAGCTTTCTTTGCCTATGGAATAACAGTAATTTTATACAAACAGAAAGCTAAAGCACCATAGTAACGAATGCTGCTAATTGTTCTAATTCGGAATACTCCAATGACTATCATTTGATATGCACCATATTAATCGTCATATAATAATATCTACATCCTTGCTTGTCATGCTGCTGCACCTGACAGGCAACGCACTCTATGCTCAATTAAAGCCAATTCCTGAGAATAGACCTAAGAAGCAGGTGGAATTGACTACGGAACAGCAGCAGCAGGTTAAAGATTCATTGGAAAAGCTTACAATTGAGCGCCTTGAAATCATTAAGGAAAAAGATATTAAAGTTGAAAATAAAGTAGTAGCAGAACTTAACCGCAACCGTTTTAATACGATTTCACGCAAATGGTGGGGCATGCCTACCGAGGTAGCTCAGAAAAAAATTGACAAAGGCAGATATGGCAGATATCAGCAGCCTGAAAATTTTGACGAACTTTTGAACACTGCCGGACGTATTCACCGTCAGCGAAAAGAGATTCTCAATAAACAAAATGTAGTAGTTTGGGGTTGGCATCCTCATTTTGCCGGGGAAGCATATCGCAGTTACAATTTCAAACTCCTTACTCATGTAGCTTTTTATGCCTACGAGTTAAATCCATTCACAGGCGGATATAAAAACTTTGAGGCGATACATGATTTCAGAACTTCAGATCTGATTCCGATGGCACATAAGGATTCCTGCAAAGTTATTCTCACCCTCAGTTGTCATAGTTCAGCCTGCAGTGAAATTTTCTTTACAAGTACCAAAAAGGTTCAGATGAACCTGATTGATAGTCTTATAGAAGTTTTGGAGTCTTCGGGTGGTGATGGTATAGAAATCAATTTTGAGGAAGTGCCCAACGAATTTAAACCTGATTTTTTGGAATTCGTCAAAGAATTATCTTTCCGATTGAGAGAGCACAATCCTAATTTTACTATTGCCATGACTTTGCCACTTTACGATACGGAAAAAGTCTATGATTTGGGATTTTTACAGAGTTGGGTTGATTTGTTTATTATTTCAGGATTTAATTTCCACCTAAGACCCGGAGGAGTGACAAAGGGCCCTGTAGCTCCACTTTTCAATGAAGATGCAGGCATCAGGGGCAGTTATCTCTCTTATTCACAATTCACAAACCTTGATTCTGTACTCCGTTCACCTGGAACAATCCGTTCAATAGAGTTGCTGCAGAGCGAAGATTACATGAATCGGTTGCTGGACACTCTGAATGCGTATATCGCAGCTTCAAAAATTGAAAATCTTGAGTTTAATCGCTATGATATGGGCGATGTAATTCGAGTCATACAATTATATGAACCCTTATTAAATAATGCAAATATAAGACAATCACTAAAACGCGCTGCCTGCAAGGTAGAACTTGCTAAATATTATCAGCCGCAGGATCGTGTAAATTTCTTCCTGTTTACACCTGAATGGGATACCGTTTCAATTTATGAGTTTGATGTTTTCAACAGTCTTGGCGGGATACTTTCAAAGACCGATACTATTGTTGATGATATTGTAAAAGCAATTGACCGCTATTCAAAAGCAATAGGTGAGGCTCATTCCACAAGCCTTATATTAGGATTACCCTATTATGGTTCTGTCTGGCAGATACGAGGAGGATCGGAGTTTTTAGGCTATATGCCTTATGCACAGATTAGAAATCTTATAAGGAATGGTGAGGCTGCTGTACGTTACGATAAGCGTCGGCATACAATGATTGCTACATTGTCTGACAGTATTGGACCCTATAAGGAAATTTTCTTTGACAATTCAACCAGTCTGGCGCTTAAAATTGATATGGCACTCGATAAAAAAATGGGAGGAGTTGCTGTATGGGCATTGAGCTATGATCATGGATACAACGAACTTTGGACAACCCTTGAGGAACAGATTGCAGCCCGTACAACATGGAATCCGGAAACTGAAAAATTTGAACTTTTTAAAATCGACAAAAGTAATAAAATACACTACAGTATTGCTTATCAGATGAAAAGAAACAGTAATCTGATATTTGCAACTTTGGTTTTTATGACTATTTGCATGGCTGTAGGATTTGTCTTTTCGCTGCTTGATTGGCGTATTCGCGATGTGTTATTCTATAGCGGAGCTTTCCGAATTTTTTACCTGATTATATTTACCGTATTGGTTCTGGTAATTGGTACCTGGTTGGGGTTATTTCAAAATCGAATTGCAGCATTCCTGGTCGGAATACTTTTGGGAGGCATTCTTACCTGGCTTTCGACTGTATTGGTGACTAAGAATCACGAAAAACTGCCATAACATTTTACTAAATTAAAATTGATTAATAGCACATATGGGAAAAGTAATCGCAAGAGAATTTATCTGGCTGATTGTAGCCCTTATCGCTTCGCTTCCTCTTGGCGTCGTATTCCTTTGGTTCTTCGGATATACACGAGAAGTAGTAAATCTGAGCGAGGGTGAAAATAACTACATTTTTTGGATGTACCTGATTGGTTATTTTGCCTCTTTTTTGGGCATTTATATTATGCGTTTTATTGCCATGTCAATTAAAACGCTAAGTAAACCCGAAGAGGTGGCGGTGGAGGATTAACTTACCTGATTTACTCATTACACGCTTATTCAAAACATATCTATGATTCATGAAATAGTGCCATCAATAGTTACAGAACTAAACCGCTTCCTGATGTCAAAACACAACCTCACCGAGGAAAAGGCTTTGATGTCACATTTGGTAAATGCTGATGGTTCTATGGCTGTTCAGGAAACCGATAAAATAATCGTAACGCTCGTAAGTATTGAAGCAGAAAGGAGCAAAAGCACCACGAGTACCTATAAACCAACCGCCAGCGGAGGTTTTACAAGGTTAAATCCACCAGTAGATGTGAACATTTATCTGCTGTTCTCAGCTTATTTTACAAGTGAGAATTATGTAGAGGGATTGAAATTTATTACTTCTGTTATTGCGTTTTTTCAGAGCAGACAGGGTATTTTTACAACACAGAATACCCCCTCATTGAATGGAATAATTGATAAACTGAATGTTGAAATGGTGTCGCCTGATTTGAGGGATCAGAGTAATGTGTGGAGCGGCATTGGAGCAAAATATTTACCGTCGGTACTTTACAGAGTAAAAACTATGCCGATTGAACATATTCTTCCTACTGCTGAAATTTCATCCATCAAATCAACTTAACGACGCCTTATATATATGTCGAAAAAAAAACCCACACAGCAACTTATAGAGCTTACCATACAAACCAAATATGAGCAATTGATGAAGGTCAATATGCTGCATGATTATTTTGTAGATGGGATAGCTAAACAAATAGAAATTACTCCTGATAATTTTACCAAAATTCGATTGAAACAGTATCAGCTGAAATGTGCACAGGAAGGTTCAGGTCTAATAATCGGGTTTGGACAGAGTACTAATTCCAACTCAGCAATTTCTGTTATTACCGAACCCTTAAAACTAACTTTCTGGTTAAAAATCAACGACCCCAATTTTCTCAACTATACCAATATACCATATACTTTTGGCGATTATATCTATCACTTTACCAATCGCTCAAACGACAAACTGGATGATGAAAATGCCAATCTCTCAAGCGATGAATTTGTACGTGTAACTGATCGCCTGCCTTTGGCCGGTGCAGTTTTGGACTATCGGCTGGAAGATCCTATGGAAAATCTGCATGTAGAGGTGGCCAATGAGTTGGGAGAAATCGTTTTTGAACGCAGATATAATGGTGTTACTTCTGTTTGTACCTTGAATCTTTCTCAAGAACCGGCAGGCAAGTACACTTTACTTTTGGATGGTATGGAAGAATTTTCTTTTTACATTTCTCCCGACGGTGTGAAAAATGTTTTTGGCGTTATCGACATTTACATCGACCCGAAAGATAAAAGTCCATTTTCACTCTTCGAAGATGGCAAACCTGTAAAACGCAAAGAATTTAAAGTGCATTTTCAGGCAAGAGCTGTAAAGTGGAAATATATTTTCATGGAAACGAATCCAAACAATCCGCAGCATACTGAATATGAAATTTATGATAATGCTAAGGGAGATAAGGTTCAAAAATTTTCGGATGCGCAGAATATTACATTTGAAAATGGCTCGAAAGCAGTAATTTTCAATACTCTAACGGCAATTCCCTTTAGGGAAGTACAGGAACAAAAGTTCAAATTGAAGACCTTGAGAGGTAAAAGCGGAGTTGAATGGCTGACCGATTTACCCAATGCCTCAGCAAAAGTTATGTTAAAAACGGAAAATAATCCAAAAAAAGATTTTTTTTCGGAATTAATGGTATATTTGTAGCCGTTGAAAGCGTCAGATGTTTTTCATCTATGTTGTTGGTAATTAATGAATAGTTAATTCCAAAACATAAAAATGGGTTCAACAGTCTTGAAAATAAATTTCAAAACAATTAAATCTTACAAAACAATTAAATCATGGCAAAACAGTATGCAACACCGGGCGTTTACATTGAAGAAAAAAGCGCCTTCTCGAACTCCGTTGTAGCCGTAGGAACAGCAATTCCTGCATTCGTCGGACACACTCAAAAAGCACAAGCCGGAAAACGCAGTCTCCTCAACACTCCAATGAGAATTTCTTCATTGGTTGAGTACCTGTCTTTCTTCGGTGGTGCTCCCAAAACATTATTTACAGTTGAAGCTGATGGCGACAACTACACAGTATCTGTTGATCCGGGTTCTGCTTATAACCTTTTCCGCAGTGTTCAATTGTTCTATGCAAACGGCGGTGGCACTTGCTACGTTGTTTCTGTAGGCGGTTATGGTGACGAAGTAGGCGCCAAAACATTGGTCGGTGCTGAAAACGGTGGTGGTATCACAGCTTTGTTGAAAGAACTTGAGCCAACTATGCTCGTATGTCCTGATGCAGTTCTTCTCGAAGAAGGCGACTGCTCAAGTGTACAGCAGGCTATGTTGAAACATTGCGGTGCAGACACTCGCAGCCGTTTCGCTATCCTCGATGTATGGGGTGGATATAAGGCAAGAACATTATTGGATGATGACGTTGTAACACGTGCTCGTGAAGCTTACGGTAACAACTTCCTCGACTTCGGTGCTTCTTACTACCCTTGGTTGAAAACTACTGTTGTTCAGCCTGATGAATTCGATTATACTAACGTTAGCAATCCTGACGGTTTGATCGAAGTTCTTTCTAAAGAAGTTGAAGACAACGTTTCTGCAGGTTTGTTGAAATCTGAAAAAGGTGATTTGATTAAAGCTGAAATTTCAAAAATTGGTGATTCAGGTACTGATGTATCTGCAGTTAGCAATGTATTGAAAGCAGTTAGTCCTATCTTCAATGATATTTTGGGTCAAATGCGTGAAGCATTGAACATCATGCCTCCTTCTGGAGCAGTTGCAGGTATCTACTCATTGGTAGACAGCACTGTTGGTGTTTTCAAAGCTCCGGCTAATGTAAGTGTTTCTTCTGTTACCGGTCCAACCGTTAATATCTCAGCTGCTGAGCAGGAAGACCTCAACTTGCCTTTGACAGGTAAAGCAGTTAACGCAATCCGTCCTTTCGTTGGTAAAGGTACACTCGTATGGGGTGCCCGTACTTTGGACGGTAACAGCCAAGACTGGAGATACATCAACGTACGTCGTACAATGATCATGCTTGAGCAATCAGTTAAATTTGCCTGTGAGCCTTTCGTATTCCGTCCAAACGACGCCAATACTTGGTTAGCTGTTAAATCAATGATTTCTTCTTTCCTTCGTTCTCAATGGCAGGCAGGAGCTTTGGTAGGTTCTACTGAAGATCAGGCTTATCAGGTTGAAGTTGGTTTAGGTACTACAATGACTCCACAAGACATTTTGGATGGCTATATGAAAGTAATTGTTAAAGTAGCTATCTCTCGTCCGGCTGAGTTTATCGTAATCACATTCCAACAGAAAATGCCTGGTGGCGAATAAGCATAAGCTTGCCGCATAAGGTATTTTGGAACGGTGAACGATTCTCACCTGACTAAATTTTCTATTTTAATCCTATTTGAAAATCTATTAAATTATAAATAACATGTCTGCTACATCAGAATGGCCATTACCAAAGTTCTACTTCACTGTAGAGATTGACAATATACCAAACACCATTGGTTTCCAAGGTTGCGAAGGTCTTGAATCAGAGATCTCCGTTATGGAATATCGTGCAGGTAATTCACCTAACTTTTTCAAAACTAAACGTCCGGGTTTGATGTCATACAGTAACATCACTTTGAAAAAAGGTATGTTCACTGGGGATTCCAATATGTATGATTGGTACAAAGATATTGCAACTGATAAACAGCACACCAATCGTCGCACAGTTATCATTTCCCTTATGGACGAAGGAAACACAGTTGTGTTCACTTGGACTTTGGAAAATGCCTTCGTAACTAAGTTCACTCCAACCGGATTCGATGCAGAAGCCGATTCAGAGGTGGCTATCGAAGAGCTTGAGTTCTGCTGCGAATCTTGGTCAATGACTGTATAATCGAAGCAAGCTTAACCGCTTAATATACTTAACCCGACAAGTGAAGACTTGTCGGGTTTTTTATTTACAAAAGGATTGTATCAACAAGTTGTTACTAATAAAAGAATTTCATCAGAATAAACAAATAATTATTTCTATACTGTGTTTAAAAGTAACTTTAGTTAGTTTACTTTTGCTTATGAGTTAAAATGAATGCCAAAATCAGAAAGCATTTTATAATCCAAAAAAACAAATAAAAATCACGGTAAAATTGTAGCAGGAAGTGCTATTGTTAAAGCTAAATGCTTTCAAAAATTATAATTTAGAAAGATTCATTCTTCTTATTAAATTAACTATTGAGCGCTCATTAATAAAAGCTAAAATAAAATTTAACCCAAAATGTGAAAAACTTGTCGGTTTTTTTTTGTGGGATGGGAAAATTAATCTTAAATTGGTGCATCAAACGCTTAACTTTTGAGACTTTTGTCTACTCAACCCCTAAAAACCTACTCTAACTATGCCTTTAGCCAATAATAGTACCGGCGCCGGTACCGGTGATAACTACAGCCCCACTAATGCGGCTATGGTCGCAGGCATTTTATCTCCAACAGATGGAGCTGTTTATATATATGGCTACGATGAAAGCCGTCAGCAGGTTATCATAAGAGAAGTAAAAAAAACAGCACAGGTGCCGCATAAAGGGATGACTGCACATCCGGTTTATACCAATAATCTGCTTTCTACTTATGTAAAAAATACAGTTGTGCCTCGCACTGTTGGTGCTACGCATACCCCGCAGGCTGTCTTGCCAACTATAAATGATTTGCTGTCAACTTATGTAAAGAATGCAGTAACTCCTGTAGCCGGTAAATTTGGTGAAATGGGGTCTGATGGAAAATATGTGACCAACAGAACCTTGGCATTAAGAGCTGAAAGAATAGCAAATTTTAAACCGGTAGGCGCACTGCATGGTAAAGCTGGTATAAATACTAGAGAATCATATAATGGTCAGGATAATCTGTTAGCTTTCACAGCTGCACGTTTAAAAGCAATTGCTGATAATCCTGTTACCGGATCAAGGACTCATGCGCTTCATGGTGTTGCAGGTTCCAACGTAAGAGGCTCTTTTGACGGCAAAGACGGATTGTTACCATTAACTATGCAAAGATTGAATGCATTAAATGATAACCCTGTAACGGGATCATTTACACATGCATTACATGGTCGTGCAGGTTCCAATGTAAGACAGTCTTTTAATGGAATAGATGGTCTTTTACCTTTAACTATACAAAGGTTGGAAGGTCTTTCTAATCCAGTTACAGGGTCTTGGACACATGCTTTATATGGTGTAACCAAAGATATGTTGAGCGGATATAAGAAACATGCTGTTAGGCCAACCGTAAATGATTTTCTGTCGACCTATGTTAAAAATCCGGTCACACCTACTATAAATACTTTTTTGGCGACCTATATCAAATATGCGGTTAATCCAATAGCTGGGGCTAATCCACGTGAATCTTTTGAAGGGAACGGAAGTTTACTTCCATTGACACTGCAGCGTCTTAATGCATTGAAAGATAATCCTGTAACCGGGTCCTTCACACATGCGCTGCATGGCCGTGCAGGTGCAGGCAGCAGAGAATCATTTGCTCAATTAAATACTAGTACAGGGACAACCACTACTTACAATAACTTACTTTCTCCAACTACCCGTCGTTTGACAGCATTAAGAGATAATCCGGTATTAGGCTCTCATACGCATAACTTGCATGGTCGTGCAGGTATTGGCGGTTTGGGTGGATTTACTTTTGCAAGCGGAAAGTTCAAAACCAATCATACAAAATTAATTGAAGATATACGTGCAGGTGCAAGTTTCAGACCTTTGGGTGCGCTGCATGGCAAAGCCGGTTCAGGTGGCTTGGGCGGATTTACCTTTTCAAACGGCAAGTTTAAAACAGACCGTACAAAACAAATAGAAGATGCAAGGCTGACAATAAAGCCTTTTGGTGCCTTGTATGGACGTGCCGGTATTGGCGGTGCTATTCAGAATGGCCGTTTCGAAACGACTAATACCACTCAATTCCGTGTATTAAGAAAGATGTCTTCATTCAAACCCTCAGGGGCGCTTCATGGTAAAGCGGGTGTTCATGGTAGTATTTGGGCGAAAACAGGTAAGTTTGCTACAACACTTACTCAAACAAGATCCGGACTGCCCGGATCAAAAGGTGGCGCACTTCATGGTAGAGCTGCAATTGGCGGTGCTACCGGAGGAATAATGAGTGCCCTACAGAGTATGTTAGGTTTTGGCGGTTCAAATTGGCCAATTGCCCGTTTCCATTTTTATGTTATGATCGGTGGAACTGAACTTGGTTTTCAGGCTGTTGATGGTTTGGAGGCCTCTGTTGGTGTTATTGAATACCGCGATGGGAATTCTCCTTTCTTTGGAAAAGAGAAAATGCCGGGCTTAATTACTTATGAAAAAGTAACAATGAAAAAAGGTATGTTTACAAATGATACCAATGCAAATACTTGGTTCAAGGAAATTGCTCAAGACAGAAATTATACAAAACGTCGCACAATAATTATTGCAATGATGGACAATAATTTAGTGCCACAATTTATATGGCGTTATGAACAATGCTTCCTTACCAAGGTGGTTCCTTCAAATTTAGATGCTGAATCTGAAAATGAAGTAGCTATTGAAGAATTAGAATTCGTTGGCCGTGCTTGGTATCTTGAAACACTAGGTGGTATGATAGCAGGAGCTGCGGGTTCACTAGCAGGTGCTGCAGGAATTAGTCTAAGTTTTTAATAATTATTACGTTTAAATGCTTTTATTATGAGCTTTTTAGGTACAGGTTTAGTAGGTAATATGTTGGGAACAATGCTTGGAGGAGCATTGGATTCAGTCTTATCCGGTGATATGCTTGCAGAGAGTCCCATCCCTTCGTTTTATTTTGAAGTAGATTTTTTTGAAGTGGATAATTATTCTTCTGCATCTCTATCTCTACCGGGTGATGCACCAACAGGCTTTGCTGCTTTAGGTGCCAATCTGAGCTCTGCAGCGATGGGTATGGTTACAGGCCCTAATACTTTACAGCCAGGTGAGTATGATAAAAAATGGACAGAAAAAGCTTTTATTGAGGTCTCTGGAATTGAATTAGGAATTGAAAATGATCAAAAACAGGAAGGTGGGAATAACTTCCCAATCAATTTACCTGGAAAAATGAAAAATCAACCCGTTGTTCTTAAACGATTGGTTAGAAAAAAGACTATTAACGATAAATGGGATAAATGGGTCTTGGAATCTTTAGAATCTGCTGCATACTGGAAAAGTGCAATTAAACCTAAAATTATTCAAATAAATGTAATGCATCCAAATTTAGGTGTTGGAGGCAAGCCTTTTATATTATCAAGTATTGAACTATTTGAGGCTTATCCGACTAAATTTGCCTATGGAACATTGAGCTCAACTTCAGAAGATTTATTGACACAGGAAATTGAGGTAACTTATAGTCAGATTAAAATTGTCAGTCCCTAAATAATATCTAAACCATGGCAGTAACAATAAAAGAACTCAACATCACCGCAAATGTTAGCGGCAGCAGCGGAACCGGCCCTGAAAAACAAGTTGCAACAGGTGGCGGTGGCGGACTCAGCAAACTGGATAAGGAAGTAATTATCCGCGAAGCGGTACGCCGCGCAATGGAAGAAATTTCCTATAAATTCGGACGATAAAATTTTGTTTAACAACTTTAAATTTATAACCCAACAAAAATAAAAATGGCAGATTCTCCGATTAAAGGTATGGACAAAGGCTATCTATCAGTACTTGTACTGGTAGCCGGTAAAGAAATTCCTAAAACCCTTTTCCTGGTAAGTGTAGAAGTCGTAAAGGAAATCAACAAGATTCCCTATGCCAAACTCGTGCTGCACGATGGAGATACCCGTGAACAAAAATTTACAACAAGCGAGGATCCCAATTTCGAACCGGGCAAAGAGGTCGAGATAAAAGCTGGCTATGGTCCGGGTTTAGAAGCTACTATATTTAAAGGTGTTATTGTGGAACATGGTATCCGACATTCAGCATACAGCGGATCTTCTTTGGTGCTTAAATTAAAAGATAAAGCCCTAAAACTCACTGTTGGCCGCAAAAACAAAGTCTATCTCGATAAAAAAGATTCAGACATCATCTCAGAAGCAGTGCAAGAGAGCGGTCTAACGGCTGATGTAGAGGCTACAACTGCTAAACATAAAAAGCTCATACAATATTTTTCCACCAATTGGGACTTTATACAGTCGAGAGCCGATGTAAATGGCCTTGTAACTATCATCAATGATGGTAAAATCAGCATAAAAAAACCTACTGTTTCCGCAAAATCAGAACTGATCATATCTTACGGTAAGGATCTGGTAGAAATGGATTTGAATATAGATTCTACCTATCAGTATACCGAAATAAAATCATCACATTGGGATCATGCCAAACAGGCATTGGAAAAAACTGATGGTAAAAAACCGACCGTAAACAGTCATGGCGCCTTAAACAGCGGTAAAATCGGCAAAGTGATTGGAGGCAAAACGATGGTGATAACTTCACCCGAAGTAACCAAAGATGTCATTCAGGCCTGGGCCGATTCACTCTATCAGCGCGGTCACCTTTCTAGAGTTAGAGGAACTATTAAGTTTTACGGCTCGACCAAGGCCGAAGTGGGCAAAACTATCGAACTTTTCGGATTGGGCAAAAATTTTGTCGGCGATGGCTATGTAAGCAGTGTACGACACACCATAGAACGCGGGCAGTGGATGACTGAAGTGGGATTGGGATTGGATCCTCAACCCTATATGGAGGCAAATCTCACAGCAAGTTCATTGCCTGCCGGAGGAGTCCTGCCTGCAATTCATGGTTTGCACCACGGAGTAGTTAAGGCGATTAAAGCAGACCCCGACGGAGAATTCAGAGTGCAAATCAACATTCCGATAATTGACAATATGGAAGGTGCAGGTGTTTGGGCACGAATGTCTCATTATTATGCGACAGAGGATTGCGGATTTGTTTTTTATCCTGAAGTAGGTGATGAAGTAATCGTCGGATTTTTCAATAATGACCCTTCTTACCCGGTAATAATGGGCTCTTTGTATAGCAGTAAGCGCAAAATAACTACTGCAGAAAAACATGAACCAGCCGATCCCAATCAGTTCAAAGCCATTTCACTGCAAAAAGGTAAAATGCGTCTTGAATTTGATGATAAAGACTGCATTATTAAACTGATAACTCCTGAGAAAAATACCATTATCATCGATGATAAAGAAAAGATGATAACTATAGAAGATGTTTCCAATAAAAATAAAATCATTCTCAGTAAAGATGGAATACTGCTTGACTCCGGCAAAGATATTATTATGAAGGCCAAATCAAACATCAAAATGGAAGCTACCAGTAATATTGAAACCAAATCAACAGCCGACACAAAAATTGAAGCTACAGGAAACTTCTCCTTTAAGGGTATGGCCGTAAAAGGAGAGGGGAGTACAACTTTAGAACTTAAAGGTTCTGCAACTGCAAAATTGGAAGGTGGAGGTATGTGCGAAATCAAGGGCGGTCTTGTTAAAATCAATTAATTTAAAAAATCTAATTTTAGTATATTTGGAAGTTGTCTTAATTTTCAAATTTTAAAATCCTTAAATTGTTAGTATGGGAATGCCAGCTGCCCTGTTGGGCGATAATCATGTTTGTCCAATGATGACACCGGGTGTGCCACCCGTTCCGCATGTCGGAGGTCCTGTATTGGCGGTTACTGCCGTTACTGTTCTCATAACTAATAAGCCTGCAGCCGTAATGGGCGATAAGGCTGTATGTGTGGGCCCTCCAGATGCAATTATCAAAGGCTCTGCAACTGTACTTATTTGTAATATGATGGCTGCCCGCGTTGGTGACAGTTGCGCACATGGTGGGGTAATTGTAGGACCCGGAGCTCCGACAGTTTTAATCGGCGGCTAAAAATATTAATAAAAGTTCTGATATTAAAAAGATATTCATGTATGACAGAAGATAATAAAAAATCATTTCTCGGTACGGGTTGGAGTTTTCCTCCCCGTTTTCTCGATAGTGAGCAGGGTATTGAAATGTCCCGTGACGATGACGATATTGCAGAATCATTGCATATACTTCTGTCAACAGTTCCCGGTGAGCGTCTGATGAATCCGGAATATGGTTGCGATCTGCAGAGTCAGGTATTTCAAAATATCAACAATTCTACCAAAGTAATTATTGAAGACCTTATTGCCACGGCAATTTTGTACTTCGAACCCAGGATAAGACTTATTGGTGTGAATGTAGATGACGCTGGTCAAATGTCAGGTATTGTAAATGTCAGTATTACATATGAAGTGAAGGGAGTCAATTCCCGCCGCAATATGGTCTATCCGTTCTATCTTGCTGAAGGTACTGACCTTTAAGACTTATTCCCAAAATAACTTAGATCTTTAATTTACGATATATTACCCATGATTCGACAAAAGAACATCGGAACCATAGATTGGAATGGCGCTAATCAGGGCGAAAGAATGTTGAAAGCATTGATGCCAGAATTTGTAAAAATTGATGAGCGCAGTACCAGCGACTTTTTGGCATTTGCATCCAAATATGCAGAACTTGTCCGCTATTACGATATAAACAATTCTCATGATGGAGATTGGACAAGATTTTTAAAAAATGACCTCAGTGTTTTTATAGCCACTATAATTTCCACCGATCTGAAAAAAATTGAGAGGGAACACAGTGCTCATATTACTGAATTGGAGAATGCACCAAGAGTTGACGACAGACTTGAGGCATTGAAGAATCTTTATACTCAAGTAATGCGCATAGCCAAAATGATTAATGATTGGTATGAACATTCTTTACAAATGAACCGACTTAACCCTGGTGATACAGATGAGTTGGAAAATGAATTGGAAAATGCCATCAAACAGCAATTATCCGGTAACCTGCAGGAGATGTTGGAATATGAACGGCATTTGGGATTCCACGGTTCAGGTATGTTCAGCCGCGATGAAATTGAAGCATCATTTCACCGCATTTGGTTCCCCCGCATGCAACTGCTGAATTCACCTACAGTAGTCAAAACCATTGAGGAAGCTACTTTAAAGATTCAAGACTATACCAAAAAAATAAGAATTCAGTTTAGAACTTTTTACAGTGTAATTTCCTACATTGTTCAGATTGCACCAAAATATTTGAAAGTATCACTTACTGAAAAAGATGATCATCGACCCGATGTGGCACTTTTTATCGCATTTGTGCAGATGTTCAAACATAATCAGGATCAACTGAATACTATTACTGGTAAACACTTAGATTTTTATTATTACGATGTACTCCGTCAGTCAGAACGTACTTTCTCGCCTGATAAAGTTAATCTGTTTTTTAAAATCGGTACTCATATCGATAAACATTTTTTGCCGGAAGGTACCCTGCTTGATGCAGGTATAGGTTCAGATGGTCAGCCCCTACATTATTCAACGGATTACTCCATTGAACTCAATAGAGCACAGATAACATCTGCAAAAACACTATATGTAAGTAAAAACCCCAAAATTGGAATCGGCTCATCTTATCGTCTTATTACCAATTTATATGCAGCACCTATTGCCAATTCCCGCAATGGTTTGGGCGAGCGTTTCATCAATAATGAAGAGGAATGGCCAAGTTTTGGAGAAGAATTATTGGAAAAACCGGAGAGTGAAAGACAAATGACTTATGCCGAAATAGGCTGGGCTATTGCTGCTCCAATTTTGGAAATGGAAGAGGGACATCGTGTAATTACAATTAAGCTTGAATTTGAAAAGGCTTCGATGTATACACTAAACCTGTTGATAAAAGATATCAGTAAAAATCAGGATATTTCCCGAGAGGATGCTTTTTCCAAAGTGTTCCGCAATAGTCTGAATATTTATTTCACTACGGCAGAAGGTTGGACTAAATCTTACACCTGCGAGGTTTTGCCTCCTGAAGATTGGGCAGATTCAGAAATTACGATCGTAGCTACTCTTCCTTCATCTGCGCCATCAATTATTGGTTACAACAGAGAAATTTTGGGTTCCGGTTTCGAAACCACGCATCCTGTGATGAAAATTGTTCATCAAAATACCGATGTTGTTTTTTCTTATTCCTTCCTTAAGGAACTTATGCTTGAGAAAATCAATATTGATGTAACCGTTCAGGGTATCAAAAGTCTGATGTTATTCAATGAATACGGAATTTTGGAATCAAGTATACCTTTCCAGCCTTTCGGAGCAATTCCAAAACCGGGATCATACTTACTTGTAGGAAAATCAGAACTCTTCAAAAAAGATTTGACAGACCTGAGTATAAATGTAGAATGGCATAATTTGCCCGACAATAAAAAAGGTCTTAGAGGTTATTATAAAGAATACGGATTAAGTATTCAAAACGACAGCTATAAAGTACGAATCTCCGCACTTTCTGATGGAGAATTTTTCCCGGCACCGGAAAATAATCTGAAAGATTACAGAATGTTCCAGGATGATGAGGCTGACCGTCAACGTATAGGTAACGAAACAACTTTCGATGAATTTGATATTAAAGCACTTAATATTAAGCCCGACTATAGTTTAACCTTACCCACGGTATTTAACAGTGATGTGAGAAGCGGTTATTTCAAAATTGAAATGATAACACCTTCGGTAGGCTTTGCACACGATGAGTATCCGAATATTTATTCTAAGATAATAGCATATAACGCCAATCCAAAACGGAAAGGCCCAGAGCTTCCATTGCCAAAGCAGCCTTGGACACCTGTAATGCGCAGTATTACATTGGATTATGCTGCAACTGCACAAGTAAATGTACTGTCAATAGGTACAATCAGCAGAGGTGATGCTGTTGCTGAACAACTATTTCATGTACATCCTTTCGGGATTATCCGTACTTTCCATAAAGGCCGTCCAAGTAATAGATCTTTAATTCCTGCTTACGATGAGGATGCTTACCTCTATTTGGGTGTCAGTGATTTCAATCCGCCATCTACTCTTTCTATTTACTTGGAATTGAAAGAAAACCAAGATTACTTCTCCATGCTTAAAGGTAAAAGCAGTGAATCCAAAAAGGCAGAAGTGATTTGGAGTTATATGATTAATGATGAGTGGAAAGAGTTTTCTCAAAATCAAATACTCAGTGATACTACATTTTCATTAAATAACTCAGGTATCATTACTTATGATATTCCAAGAGACCTAAATAATGATAATAATATCTTACCCAAAGGGCAGTTTTGGCTCAGAGCAGCTATTCGTGGGGATGCCTCCAGAATGCCAAGAATCTTACACATTGCAACTCAGTCATTGAGTGCCACATGGGTCGATAACGGTAATGGATTTAGTCATCTGCAACAACCGCTTGAAGGCGGTAGCATTAAAGGCTTGGTTACAGGTATTGCTCAAATTCGTGAAGTAAATCAACCTTTTAAATCATTCGGCGGACGTCCGGGCGAAGTTAAAGAGGAATTTTATACCCGTGTGAGCGAGCGTCTGCGTCATAAAGGCCGTGCCGTTGCAGCATGGGATTTTGAAAGATTGGTGTTGGAACGCTTCCCCAATTTATTTCAGGTAAAATGTGTCACACATGTAGGAAATGATAAATTTGTCAATAAAGGTTCAGTTGTAATAGTTGTAGTACCGCGTTTTAATGCGGAAAACAATAGATTGCCGATGGTAAATAATACCACTTTGGAAGCCATCAAAGAATTCCTGAAACCATTGGCATCACCTTTTGTAAATATAGAAGTTCGTAATCCGATTTACGAAAGGGTTAAAATCAGCGCCGGAGTACAATTTGAAAAAGGTAAAAACAACGGTACCTTCCTCAAAAAACTCAATCAGGATATTATGGCCTTTATGTGTCCTTGGATGTACGGTTCTGATAAAGAATTGGAATTGGGCGGTCAGATTGCCAAAGATGTAATTTTGAGTCATATGGAAAAACGCGACTATGTTGAGTTTGTTACCAAATTCTCAGTAGTTCAGATATTCCCGACAGAAAAAGGCTTCGATGTAGGCGACTCTGCTATTGACAACTCATCTTCACCTGTTATAAAGGGCACAAAACCTTGGTCAGTGCTTATTCCATTTACAAATAACCCGATTTATCTGATCGATGATCTGAGCTTCCAGTCACCTGAAAAAGCCGGAATTGACACTATGATGTTGGATGGGGACTTCGTAATGACTGAAGAAAAAGAATTCGAATAGTTTTTTTTAGCAAAGTTGTGACAAAAGCAATCGAAATTTGATAAAAATTCCGATTGCTTTTGTACTTTTGGTACTAAACAACCTTAAAACTATACCCTGAACTATATGGCCCTACTGACACGCAGTACGCTCAAAAATCTTTTTAAAAGAGGGATGGTTCCCTCTGAGGTGAACTTTGCCGACTTGATCGATTCTACCGTAAACAAAGTAGACGACGGCTTTTCACAGAGCAACACCGATGGTTTTATGTTGGCTCCGCAAGGTCCCAACAATCGCCTCATGAGTTTTTATGAAAGTATCCGCGACCCAAATGCGGCATTTTCTCTTTCTATGAATCCAAGCCCGCACAGTTCGGGCCTGAGTTTTAATGATGACGAAAACAACAGCATGCTCTTCCTGCGTAAAGGAGGAAATGTTGGAATAGGGACGACACTTCCAAATTTCAAATTGGAAGTAAACGGTATGGCAGGTATGGCCGGCCGTGTAGGTACCTTTGTTGTAGGTGAAATACCTGCCGATGGACGTTGGCATGCTATCATTACAGATCTGGAGGGGGTACAGGCTTTCGAAATTATGGCACATGCGGGAGGTCGCACAGGTCGTGGTAAATATGCATTGAGTCATGCTATTGCACTGTCAACTTATGGAAAAGGATCTATTCGCCATGTAAAAGCAAGCTATGGCTTCTTTTGGCGTAAAATCAGCTTCCGTTGGGTCGGAACTGAAACCAATTTCCGATTGGAGGCTAAAACAGCCGCTAATTTCGGATTTCTCGATAATGAAGAAAAACGTCATGCATTGTTGCGTTTCTGGGTAGCAAAACTTTGGGATGATAATACCATGCTGCCAAAAGGAATGTCAACGGCTATAGTACCCAAAGAAGAAAAACCAAAAGTAAATAATTCAAAAAAATAAGTCACTAAAACCTCGAGGCAATTTTTGTTTCGAGGTTTTTTAGAATAGATTGGATATATGAATAATGAACAATTTCTGAAGGTGGAATTCCCTGCCATTCTGGAAAAATTGGCAGCCGACGATCAGCCTGTTTGGGGTAAAATGTCTGCGCAACAAATGGTTGAGCATTTAAGTGGAGTTATCCTTATTTCCAACGGGCGCTTTGAGGTACCTGCTATGTATGAAGAAGAAAAGTTGAAACGCAATTATTCCTTTATCATTGAAGCCAAAAATCGTTTGAAACGCAATACCAAAGCGCCTATCCTTCCTGCTGAACCCATGCCGCTCCGTTTTGCTTCTTTAGCTGAAGCTAAAGAAAAATTGCTGCAGACTGTTAATAGTTTTTTTTCATATTATAATGCAAATCCTGAAGCCAAGCAAATGCACCCTGCTTTCGGAATGCTAAATTTTGAGGAATGGACTTATTTTCATACTATTCATTCACAATATCACCTCGAACAGTTTAGTTTGTATGAAGGTGGAGCTTCTGTTTAATACTAGTAATGTGAATCAAGGGTTGGATTTTATAAAACTAATATATTCACAAAACCTTGTTAAACAATCAAACAGGTCACCCCTACGGGGCTTTTTTTCATCTTATTCAATTATAGCTAAGAACATTTGACTCCTACGGAGGCATTTTTCGCTCCAGAGGAGCGACCTGTTCTTAGTATTAAGATGTAAACAAAAATTTTTAAGCCCCGTAGGGGTGACCTGTTAAAACTGCGCATTGTTTGTTTAAATACCATATTGCCAAATTATTATGGCAAATATTTCTAAGCCGTTAATGTAAAAAAAGACCTTCTATTAAAAAAGTAAATGGCTAAAATTGCAATCATAATACATTACATAGGTAAGTTGCCTGAATTTTTCGGGCTTTTTGCTCATTCCTGTATCTACAATCCGAATATTGATTTCCTGGTTATTACAGATGCCAAAAAACCTGAGCAGCTCCCAAGCAATATTAAGTTTATAGAACTTAATCTTACAGATTTTAAAAAGTTAGTAGAAGCTAAAACAGAAATTATCTCAAAGCTAAATACAGGATATAAACTTTGCGATTTTAGACCGTTTTATGGGTTGCTTTTCAAGGAATATATTGAAGGCTACGATTTTTGGGGACATTGCGATATGGATCTGATTCTGTCCAATGTATTCAATTTTCTGCCGAAAGAAGCCATGGAAAGTGATATTATTTCCATGAAAAAAGAATGGATTTCGGGGTCATTTGCACTTTATCGCAATATTGAAGCAGTTAATTCACTTTACCTGCAAAGCAAAGATTGGAAACAAATCCTTAAGGATGAAAAATACTATCGATTCGACGAATGTGGAACCATGATGGAAGGAGAAGCAATGGCTTATCATTACATACAAAAGGGAAAACAGTTACTTGATCTCGATAGCGAAGTGGAGAGCATAACACATATCGTAGAGAAAATCAAAGTGAAAATACTTGATTTACCCATCCGAATTTATCAGAAAACTTGTATTAAAGAAAGTCTTTCTCCCGATATGCTGTTAAAATACGATAAAGGAGAAATTACAATGGTCGAATCTGCCACAAAAAATCACCCTATCGGCAGCAAATACCTGCATTACCACTATATCACCGAAAAGAAAAATCTTTGGTTTCGTTTCCCAAATTGGGCGCAAATTCCCGATGTTTTCTATATTGATGATACCGGATTTTATAGAGAGGAGGAATTGCCGAAAAGGGCTCAAATTCGCAGCAAAAGAAAAATGGAAGGTAACCTGAAATACTGGACAAGGGTATTTCCCAAAAAAGTATATAAAAAACTCTTTGGTAAATAAAAAAACCTCGAAAGCATAGTCTTTCGAGGTTTTTTTTGCAATATATACAGCTTACTTTACCCTTTTCAAAGTATAGATTTTGGAACCTATATTGGGCAGGTCAATGATAAGCTGATCATCTTTTAATGATTTAATTGTGATGCGGGTTAAGACCTTTTCCTCCGCATTTACCAATTCAATTGTATTGCCAAATGGGCGGAATCTTCCTTTTTCGTTTAGCGAGCCTATTCTGCAAGCCATGGTCTTATCTTCATTGAAGGTGAATTCAATATTTTCGGAACTCCAGGAACCATAAAGGTCTTTCATTTCAAAATTATTGCAGGAACTTAGCAGTGTGATAAAGAAGAATAGAATGAGTATATTTTTCATTGGATTTTATTTAGATAGCTTCGCACAAAACATGCATCAGCTTGTCGAAAGGATATGCTTTTTCAAAAAGGTGGTCGTTATAATGTGTCGCACTCAGTTTTAGAGAGGACAATTTGTTATTAATAATGCAAAGTGACACCATTAGGTTACCAAATTTTTGATCCATTTTTTCTCCGCTTTCCAAACCAGTCTGCCTGGGTGGTTTGAGATAATGACGTTGTACCGATTCTGTTTGGCTGCCCTTTTTTACGTTTTTAATATCCGAAACCTGCACCCAATAGTCTTCACGGTTTTTAATGCTATTTTTCATGTAGTCGAAAAGGCATAGAAAATCCTGTTCATGCCATCGGCCTTCATCAAATTTAACAACAAAACCATTGACAGAGGGAATCATTAAAAACATGATTGCAGGGTCGCAACAACCAGTATTTCGATAACAGAGGTATTGATCCTTTAGCCAGTTTAAAAAACTGTTCTTGGCAGAAGAATTATTCCAAAGCGTATAGTATTGATTTTCAGTTTCATTTCGCTGAATAATCTCATGTGCCAACAGCTCTTCTTCCTCCAAGATTTCAATCTTCGGATAGTTAGTTTTTGGTACTTGTTGCGGAATTATGATTTTTTTTATTTGTGTCCAAATGCTCATAAATGTCCAAACGGATCTAATGCTTTGATTATTCAAATTGATTTTGTCTTTTTTTCTAAGGATACTTTTTTTTAATGGCAATTCTGATGATTTGGTTGTAAATTTACGTTCGAAAAGATCAAACATTAAGTTAAAACAAAGAAGCGACAATTTAGTTCTTTATTTTTTGCAGCTAAATCCCTGAAAGGAAAATGAGTCAAGATTATTTAAAGGGTTTGAATCCCGTCCAATATAAAGCCGTTACACATATCAATGGTCCGGTACTGGTCATTGCAGGTCCCGGATCGGGTAAAACAAGGGTGTTGACACTGCGTATTGCTCATTTGGTACAGTCCGGAATTGCTCCTTGGGAAATTTTGGCATTGACCTTTACCAACAAGGCGGCAAAGGAAATGAAGGAACGTATCAGTAAAGTTGCGGGAGACAAGGCCAACCAAATTTGGGCAGGTACCTTTCACTCAATCTTTGCCCGCGTACTCAGAGCAGAGGCTACCAAAATAGGGTTCCCTTCAGATTTTTCCATCTACGATCCTACAGATGTCAAAAGTGCCATCACAGAAATAGTAAAAGGGCAGGGTTTTGATACCAAAACCTATGTTGCAAATGATATTTATCGTAAAATCTCCATGGCAAAAAACAACTTGGTATCCCCCAAGGATTATGCCATCGACGGAGAAAGAATACTTGAAGACAAACAGGCTAATATGCCTTATGTTTACAAAATCTATGATTTATATATGAAAAAATTGCAACGTTCCGGTGCCATGGATTTTGACGACCTGCTCTATCAGATGCACCGTTTACTGAAAGAGAATCCGGAAAATGTGTTGGAAAAATATAGAAAAAAGTTCAAATATGTCCTGGTAGATGAGTTTCAGGATACCAACTCACTTCAATCGGGTATCATACAAATGCTGGTTCGATATCCCGGCAGTCCTGAAAATATCTGCGTTGTGGGCGATGATGCGCAAAGTATCTACGCTTTTCGCGGTGCCACCATTCAGAATATTTTGGATTTTGAAAAGGACTATCCAAAACTTACTATTTATAAATTGGAGCAAAACTACCGTTCTACCAGTTATATTGTACAAGCAGCGAATGATGTGATTGCGCATAATAGCCGTCAGATTCGTAAAAAAATATTTACCGAAAAAGGAGAGGGGGAGCCAATCCGCATTATCCGGGCTGTTACCGACAATGAAGAAGCCCGCCTTGTAGCAGCCTTGATTGCAGAAATGAAAATGCGTTACCACTTGCGCAACGAAGAATTTGCTATCCTATACCGCATAAATGCACAGTCCCGTATTTTTGAGGAGCAACTCAAAAGTCACCGTATTGCCTACCGGATTTACGGTGGATTGTCTTTCTACGAAAGAAAGGAAGTGAAAGATGTCATCAGCTATCTGCGGGTAATAGCCAACCCTAAGGATGAGGAGGCGCTGAGACGCATTGTAAACTACCCGACACGGGGTATCGGGGAAACATCACTGGTCAAACTTTCACTGGCTGCAGAGGCACATGCAGTGCCTCTTTGGGAAATACTGCGGCATGCCCCACAATACGACAATACAATTACTGCGCGGGCAGCAAGGGCCATACAGGAATTTGTTATGCTCATTGAAACATTTCAGCGCTGGGCCGGGAATGATGATGCCTATGAATTGGCTAAGCGTATTGTAAAAATGGCTGCTATCATGGAGGATCTTGAAAAAGACAAAACTCCGGAAGGGCAGGGGCGTATTGAAAACGTACAGGAACTGTTGGATGGTATCAAATCTTTTGTGGAAGAAGATACCCTTGAGGAGTTTCAGACCGAGGTGTTGGATAAATCGCTGAGCAGCTATCTGCAAAATATTGCATTGGTAACAGATAATGACAAGGAAACCGATGACAATGACCGGGTGAAACTCATGTCAGTTCACTCAGCCAAGGGGTTGGAATTCAAAGCAGTCATTATCACCGGTATGGAAGAGAATCTCTTTCCTTCGCTCATGGCGCTCAAATCAAAAGATACCCGTTCCGCAATTGATGAAGAGCGAAGACTGTTCTATGTGGCTATTACCCGAGCGGAGCATTATCTGGCACTTTCCTATGCTTCGAGCCGTTACCGATTCGGAAAAATGCAGTACAATAATTCCAGCCGTTTTTTGGAGGAGATTTCACCGGAATGCCTCGATGTACAGCAGATGGGCGAAAGGTCTAAAGTAAGCGGTGTAAAACTTAATAAGATTCCCTCGTCAAAACCTATTGCGAAAACAGAGCACCCGAATTTGGCCAACTTCAAACCAAGTCCGACAAATCTTATTGTGAATGGATCAAAAGTGCTTCATGAGCGCTTCGGTGAAGGAAAAGTAGTAGCTATTGAGGGCGCAGTAGGAAACAAAATTGCCACCATCTTTTTTGGAAGCGAAGTCGGTGAAAAACGTATTATGCTGAAATTTGCAAAACTGCAGATACTTGGGTAAGTAGATTGTCAGAAATCAGATCGTCAGAAGTCAGATCATAAGGCAGATTTTCATTCAGTTACGCTGAAAGCTTTAACAGATAGCACAACTCCAAAGGAGTTGCTTTGCGTTCTTTGCCTTCTTAAAAAAGATCAGAAAGTCTGTCTTTACGACCTTTGCGATAACCTCGGCGCCCTTTGCGGTAAAATTTTGATCAGGCATAACGCAGGTTAAAACCCACGGCTCCAGTGGTTTTGCTTCGGAAGACTAAAGTCTTTCCTTCGCCGTTCTTCGCCCTTTTTTACTTGATAATCCTTAAAACCTTAAAGAGA